>CALXCB010000005.1 GCA_944386695.1 uncultured Clostridia bacterium
CCTTTTGCAAAAGGAACCGACCCTTTTGCGAAAAGAAACGACCCCAATGAAAAATTATTATATATTTTCTAAAATTTCCTTTTTTAATTCTTTATTATTTATTTGTTCTAAAAATTCATTAAATTCTGCTCTTACTATTAACTTTTGTGCATCTTTCACATTAAATCCTCTACTCATTATATAAAATAGTTGTTTAGGATCAATTTTTCCTGCTGCTGTTGCATGTTCTCCTTCTACATCCTCTTCTGTACATAGAAGTATAGGTAATGCTATTGATTTTGCTTTTTCTGACAAAATCGTACAATACTCATTTTCACTTCCTTTAGCTTTTTTACATCCTGTTTTAAAGTCTATTGTTCCTTTAAAATTCTTTCTGGCAGTGTCTTTTATTGCTCCTTTTAAATTCATTTCTGCATTTGTTTTTTCACCATATACTTCTATTATGTAGTTTAGATCTATAATTTGGTCTTTTTCACCTAAATAAATTGTATTTATACTATTATTAGAATTTTCACCTTCTAATGCAGTATAATAATTTGTTATGCTATTTTTTCCTCCAAAATCCACAGTCATATACTTTACTGTAGCTTGATCTTCTAATATATTTTCTATTGATATAAAATTATTTGCTTCCTTACTCAATAAATTTACTAATATAACATTTGCTCTTGAATTTTTTCCAGCTAATACTTTTATTTGTCCATTATGATAATAACTAAAATCTTCTTTTGATGTATATTTTATGATAATAGTTGCTTTTGCATTTTCCTCTATATTGATAAATATATTATCGATTAATTCTTTGTTTTCTTTTGAAAAAATAAAATCTAATTCTAATTCTTTTTTTAAATTTCCTTGTATGTTTATTTGCAAATCTTTATTTGATTTTTCTTTTATTTGATTTTTTAATATTTCTCCATTTCCATATTTTATATCATTTTCTTTTTTATCAAAAGTTACCGTAAATTTGTCAATATCTCCACTTATTTTTAATCCGTTAAAATCTCTTACAGTTTCTGGCAAATCTATATTTTCTAGCTTTATGTTATTTATTCCATAATTTCTTGCTGTTCTTATTGGCGTTTGATTTAGTGTTAAATTTGTCATTATCCTATCGCTCCTTCCAATTCTAGATTGATTAAATTATTCATTTCTACTGCATATTCAATAGGAAGTGCTTTCGAGATCGGTTCTGCAAATCCTCTTACAATCATTGCTTTTGCGTCTTCTTCTGATAGTCCTCTTGACATTAAATAAAAAATAGATTGATCACTAATTTTTCCTATTTTTGCTTCATGTGAAAATTCTACCTCATCTGTTCTTACATCATTTACAGGTATTGTATCAGAACGAGATTGTGAATCTAACATTAATGATTCACAAGACACTGTACATTTTGAATTTTTTGCATTTTCATTAATTCGAACCAATGACCTGTAAGTTGCAATTCCCCCATTTTTGGAAATTGATTTTGAATTAATAACACTTGATGTGTTTGGACTATTGTGAATTACTTTAAATCCTGTATCTAGATTTTGCCCTTTTCCAGCAAATGATATTCCTGTATATTCTGTTTTTGCTCCCTCTCCATTTAATATACTCATTGGATAAAGCATTGATATTTTTGAACCAAATGAACCTGAAACCCAATCTACTTGTGCATTTTTTCCTACAATTGCTTTTTTGGTATTTAGGTTTAACATGTTTTTAGACCAATTTTCTATTGTTGAATATCTTAAATATGCGTTATCTTTTACATATAGCTCTACACAACCAGCATGCAAATTTACTTTATTGTATTTTGGTGCACTACAACCTTCAATAAAATGAAGAGATGCTCCCTCATCTACTATGATTAGAGTATGTTCAAATTGTCCTGATTCTGGTGAGTTTAGTCTGAAATATGATTGAAGTGGTATTTCTACTTTTACACCTTTTGGGACATATACAAAAGAGCCTCCTGACCAAACAGCTCCATGAAGTGCTACAAATTTATGGTCATAGATTGGAACACATTTCATAAAATGTGCTTTTACAATATCTGGATATTCTCTTACTGCTGTTTCCATATCTGTGTATATAACACCTTGCTCTAAAAGCTCTTTTTTCATACTATGATATACGACTTCTGAATCATATTGAGCTCCTACTCCTGCTAAGCTTCTTTTTTCTGCTTCTGGAATTCCGAAGTTTATCAAAAGTGTTTTTTATGTCTTCTGGTACTTCATCCCAGTTTCCTGTCATTTTTGATTTTGGCCTTACATATGTTGCTATTTCGTCCATATTTAGTTCTGATAAATCTGGTCCCCATGTTGGAAGTTCTAGCTTGTTATATACTTCTAAAGCTTTTTGTCTAAATTCTCTCATCCAGTCCGGATCATTTTTTTGGTTTGATATTTCTTCTATTATTTCAGGGGTTAAACCTTTTTTTATTTTGAAATCGTATTCGTCTTTGTTTTTAATATCATAGATGTTTCTATCTATTTCTTCTAAATTTGTTTTCATGTTTTATTTCCTTTCATAAGCTTGAAAATCTTATTTATAATTTTTATATCCATTTTCTTCAATTTCTTTCGCCAGTTCTTTTGTTCCTGTTTTGACAATTTTTCCATTTACAAGAATATGAACATAATCAGGCTCTAAATTACGCAAAATTTTATTATTATGAGTTATAATAAGTACTGCATTTTCATTTGTTTTAAACATTTCAATTCCTTTTGATACTGTTTTAATTGCATCTACATCTAATCCTGAATCTGTTTCATCTAGAATAGCAAGCTTAGGATTTAAAACTAACATTTGAAGAATTTCATTTTTCTTTTTTTCTCCTCCTGAAAAGCCTACATTTAGGCTTCTTTCAGCATACTCTGGTTTCATCTGAAGTTCTTGCATATGTTTTTTTACTTCATCTTTAAATTGAAATATTTTTACAGGTTTACCTGTTATTTTATTTTTAGCATATTTTAGAAAATTAGTTACTGTTATTCCAGGTATTTCTTCTGGTGATTGGAAAGACATAAATATTCCTTTTTTTGCTATTTCATCTGTTTTTAGATTTGTAATATCTTCCCCTTCAAATATTATATTTCCCTTTATTTTATTATATGCTGGATTATTTAAAATTGCATTTGCTGTTGTTGTTTTTCCAGAACCATTTGGTCCCATTATTACGTGAACTTCACCTTTATTTATTTTCAAGTTGATTCCTTTTAAGATTTCTTTTTCCTCAGCATTTACATATAAATCATTTATTTCTAAAAGTTCTTTATTCATTATTTTCTACTCCTTGCTTTATTTTTCTTCTCTTACATGAACGGCATCTTTCTTTAGCTATGTCATATCCGCAATCTAAGTCTGTTAAATTTAAAACTTTATGTACATATTTTGCCAATTTATTTATGGTATTATCCTTCATATTTAATTTTATTTTTTCAGCTTCAGCTTTTGCCTCTTCTTCAGTTATACCAAGTACATCTTTTAAAAATACATATACAATATCATATGCTTCTAGAATTTTTTTTGCTAAATCTATCCCTTTACTGGTTAGCTCTATTTTTCCATATGTTTCATAATTTACTAGCTCATTTTCTTTTAGATTATTTATAGCTTTGTTTACACTTGGTTTACTACAACTCATAGCTTTGGCTATGTCTGTTACTCTTATTTCTTTATTTTTTATTTGCAGTACATACATTGTTTTTAAATATTCTTCTAACGCTTTTGATACCATTTTATTCTCCTTTTGTTAACTTTGGTTAACATTATATTATAAACTTAAATACTTGTCAATATATTTTTGAAAAAACTTATCAAAACAGCCCTGTGCAAAATAAATTCTGCACAGGGCTATTTCTTTCAGTTTTGAACCTGATAAATAATTGTTTCAGGTTCATCAAAGACATTAGTGCCACGCCCTCGTGTCTTTATCTTTTTTAGTGAGATCCACATTTCCACATCTGATGGAAATGTGGCATCTTCAATACCGGCAAACTCCTTTGCCAAATAGAGAAGATCCTCACCTTCCTTTCCTTCAGTGCACAAAAGTTCTTTTGCGTACTGAAGTTTTTGATTTTTCTCAAGTAAATCTAAAAGAAGTAATGAAAACAATACTTTTTTAAAGTCCTGCCTTTTTACTTCTTCTGCTTCACTTAAGTAGAGCCTTTCAGCCCACCAAGAGGAAGCAGCTTCTGCCACTAACCGGCAAGCTTCTACTTGAGTTCTCGGTTTAATGACATTTGTGACATTTGTTGCCATATCTTCCCCCTTCTTTCAACATCCTTAAAGGAGTAATTTCCACCTAAAATATTGATGGAACCGGAGATTTTCACTCCTAATACCTTGTTTCTGTCAATGATTTTACCAATACTACATATACTTGTCAAGTATCTTTTTTTAGAAAAAATGAGATCCTTATGTATGAATAAACCATACATAAGAACCTCACAATTAAATATGAACTTTATTCATATAAGGTTTCATATTGTATCTTTTCCCCTATATGAGAGTAGTGTTCAACTGTAAGTTTATTAGCCTGTATCTCCATAGTCCACAGCCGTGGAAATGATTGTGGCAGTATTCCTACTTTGTACATTATACTCTCCAGAACGCTCCCTGGCTCTGGACCATCATATGTCGTTGCCAGACAAAACGCTTCATCTGGATATGACATAAGCTCTTCAAGGACAGAAATAAAGATAATTTCCTTTACTTCTGTTCTTTTTTGCTCAGAATACATATCATCATTTAATGTAAGCCTTCTAGCCCACCAATTTGATGCTATTTCTGCTATTTTCCGACAAGTTTCCCTTACATCTTCTCTTTTTTTCATGTCCATATTCCTCCTGACATTTTTAATAGAACAATTATAATTCAATTTACATAAAATGTCAAATTTCATTATTACATATCTTTTTCTAACTTTTCTCTTACTATTATTCTAATAGGTGTCCCTTGCAAATCAAATTCTTTACGTATTTGATTTACTAAATACCTTTCATAAGAAAAATGTAATAAATCTTTTTTATTCACAAATATTACAAATGTTGGAGGCTTTATAGATACCTGTGTGCCATAAAGTATTTTCAATCTTTTTCCTTTATCTGATGGTGGCTGAACTACAGCTATTGCTTCATTTATTACTTGATTTAGTTGTCCTGTTGTAATTCTTTTGCTATTATTTTGGGCAACTTCATTTATCATTCCAAAAAGTTTATTTACTCTTTGTCCTGTTTTAGCAGATATAAATATTATTGGAGCATAAGATAAATATGATAATTTATTATAAATTTCTTTTTTATATTTTTCTAATGTTCCAGTCGTTTTTTCATATTCATCCCATTTATTTACGACAATTATAACTCCTTTACCTGCTTCATGCGCCTCACCTGCTATTTTAGCATCTTGATCTGTTACTCCTTCACAAGCATCTATTAACATTAAACATACATCTGCTCTTTCAATTGCTAGAATTGACCTCATTACACTATATTTTTCAATTTTATCTGTTACTTTACTTTTTCTTCTTATTCCAGCTGTATCAATAAATGTATATTTTCCATTTTCATTTTCGAAATATGAATCTATTGCATCACGTGTTGTTCCTGCTATATCACTTACTATATTACGATTCTCACCTAATATTTTATTAATTAATGATGACTTTCCTACATTTGGCTTTCCTATTACTGCAACTTTAATTCTCTCATTATCTTCCTCATTTTCTTCTTTTGCAGGGAATTTTTCATAAATTTTATCTAATACATCTCCTATTCCTTTTGCATTTGCTGCTGAAACAGGCATAGGTTCTCCTAATCCTAATTTATAAAATTCATATATATCATTTTCAAATTTTTGATAGTCATCTGCTTTATTGCATACAAGAATAATTGGCTTTTTTGATTTTTTTAGCATTAACGCTATTTCCTCATCAGCTGCTGTAACTCCTTGGCGTATATCTGTTAAGAAAACTATTACATCTGCTAAATCGATTGCTATATTTGCTTGTAATCTCATTTGAGAAAGAATTACTTCTGATGATTCTGGTTCTATTCCTCCTGTATCTATTAATGTAAAGTCTCTACCTCTCCAATTTGACTCTCCATATACTCTATCTCTTGTAACTCCTGGTGTATCTTCAACTATTGAAATTCTACTTCCTACTATATAGTTAAAAAATGTTGACTTTCCAACATTTGGTTTTCCTATTATTGCTACTATTGGTTTTGACATTTTTTCACCTCTTAATTTTATAACTTTTCTATTTTGTAGCTTAAACTACATCTTTTTTTAATCTATTTTTCCTTCTAATGCTATTTCTCTTAACATTTCATTATAATCATTTTCTGTTACACGTAAATCTGTATTTTTACTTAATATTTGCAAAAAATACTCTGAATAAATCTCTTTCATTACTTGATTTGGTATTTTTAATATTGTTTTTTCAAATATATCTCCTAATAGTTCGTTTGCAAAATGATCGTATTCGTCTATTATTACATATATTTTTTCTTCTGGTTTTTGTAATTCAAATGCTTTAAATAAATTATCTAATATATTTTCTGCTTCTTGTTCTTCATTTATATAAAAATCTATCTGATAAATTCCAATAAAACTTCTAATCGCTGTAATTACTTTTTCTTTGAAGCCTTTTATTGTACTCTCTGGTGTATCTGTACTCATTCCTGAAAAATTGAATTTTAATATATGGTAACTATTTTTTAATTTTGTTGGATTTTTTCCTATATATGTATTTCCATATAATTTTTCAAATTTATCTGCTTTTCTTACATCATAATAGTTTTCTAATGTGCTTGTAAATAATGTTTTTCCAAACTTTCTTGGACGTAAAAACATTTCTTCATTTCATACCACTTCCTTGTATTTTTTATTTGTAGTTTAACTACTTTTCCTATTTTACTACACAATATTAAATTTAGCAAGTGTAAAATCATTAGCAAAACTAGACCGGTTCTTTTGAAGGCAAAAGTTTCAAAAAAACCGGTCGTGGTTAGTTTTATCAATTTTATATTACATAATCTTTTTACATATTATAATGTTGTGTTGCAAACAAAGGTTTGTGGCGAGCTTGGTAATAGGTGCTTTCCACCTATTACCAACCTTCGTGTGAGCTAGTTTCTCTTCCTGTGTCTAGTTATTACTGCATTTAGATGTGTACAAGCTTCTCCCCCCTGTTCTAGCTTGGGGGTCAGGATACACTGGTTCAGGATACCTTACTTTATGTAAAGTGAAGCACGACAACCGATGTTGCCGGCGCTGTCGCTCGGACTGCCGCTGCCGCGGTTCCTGACTGGAACGCTACTGCCATAGCTGCTGGAGCTGCCCCCTCGACTGACCCTGTTGTTAGTAGAGTCGGCCTCTAGGGTCCTGTCCCACACGTTTCCTGCCATGTCGTAGATATTATTTGCCTTTGTGTAATCTGCGCTTCCGGTTGGAATCCTTGCGCCCGAACTTGTGTTCTTTGTGCTGGTTCCTCCACTTGTTGTTGTATACTCAAATGTTGCATTTCTATAATTTCCCCAGTTTGTTGAATTACTTATTAATGTATAATCTATTGTCTCTCCTGTTGATATTTTTGCCTCTGAATCTACCAACCATTGCAACGTTTCGTCCCATAAGCTTCCCCAGATCATTGATGTTTGTACATTTTCATTTGTTCCTGCTAAATTTTTACATTTTTCATACATCACATACCATGTTTGTGATGCTATATTTGTATTCATCTTTTGCACTACCGCTTCTTCTTGGTTTAGATCTCCTGTTTCGTATCTTCCTATATAGAATCCTCCATATTTTTTTACACTTTCTATCATTTTATAAAAATTCTCTTCCATCTCTTGACTTAGCATTTGATACTGCTCTATTCCATCTCTATATCCTTGTATCTTTGAGTCAGCATCATATGCTGTTTGATTACGCACTACGTCTGGCTCGCGATAGCCTGTTCCCGGCTTGCTCATTACTCCACTGCTCTCGCTCCAATTATTGTTTGTTCTTCCTGTTGAGGAATAATTATACAACTTTCCCCACAACTTTCCATTACTATCTACTCCATATATTCTACTTACTTCTTTTACTGGCACCCATACATACTGATTTCTACTTGTCTGTAAGTCAAATACTGTTGTTGGGGTTTCTCCTTCTGCTAATGTTGCTATTCCTTCGTCTGCCTCTGACATTGTTTCTATTTCTTCATTTCCTTCTTCTGACATTGTGGCTACCCCTGCTTCTTCATCGGTTATTTCTTCTTCATTTATTACTTCATTATTTCCTTGCTCTATTTCTTCTGGGTTTTCTTCTATATTGTCTATTTGCTCTGTATCTTTCATTTCTTCCTCTTGTACTTGTACATTTTCTGCATCTTTTTGCTCTTGAGTCATTTCTTTTTCTTCACTTATTACATTTTCTTGTACATCTTCTTGTGAATTTTCTGGTAAATTTTCTTGTGAATTTTCTGGCGAATCTGCTTGATCAGAACTTGTATCTTCTGTTTGCTCTTCTTCTGCTACTTCTTCAATATTGCTTTCATTTGTTGTATTACTATCACTATTGCTTGTTGCATCTTCTTTATTACTTTCTGTACTTACTTCTTCACTATTTTCGCTATTATTTGAGTCTAAATTAGAGTTTTCTGTACTTGCATCAGCTTCTTCTTGTATTTCTACTTCCTCTGCTGTGGCTTCTACCTCTGCATATGAGTCTAGATCCTCGATTTTACTCCAATCTACTTCTCCTTCATATATTACAAATCCTCCAGTAACAGTTGTTTCTCCTGGCACTTGTGATGCACTAAATCCATCTGGCACTGGTACTTGCAATGGCTTTCCATCTTCTCCTAGCTCTGTACTATCTACCATTGTATATCCTTTAGTCTCTTCCTCTGCCATTGCCCTCTGGCTTCTTGAATTTATTGCTGTTGCTATCATTTTTACTGCTATTATTGCTATTATTATAAACACAATTGCTACTGCCACTACCATTGTCGCACTTAAATTTAGGTTTAAGACTTTTAATCTTCTACTACTCTCTCTTTTTAAATTACGGCTCTCTCTCTCTCTCTCTCTCTCTCTCTCTCTCTCTCTCTTAGAGTATCAATGTTTTTACGATTTAGCTTTTTATTATTCTTTTGCATGACGTCCTCCTATATTACAAAAATATTTTTATCTATTTTATTACCAACTCTGTTTTTACAAGTTTTTTGCAATTTTATTTATATGTTATAATCATATCTTATTTGTATATTCTTATTATACATTACCTACTTTCGTTTTTCAATAGATTTGCTGAATTTGTAAAAAACTTGTAATATTTTTGTAATATAATCAGATCTCACTAACACTTATCAAAAGTTGCTTGACTTTTATAAATTCTACCAATATAATGAAAAAAAATGTTTTAGGAGGATTAAAAATGTCAAAAAATGATTTAGCATTATTGGTACTAGATAGTTGCCAAGAATTTGGAAAAAAAGTTGAACAACATTTATTACAAATACGTAATGAAAAAGACAAAAGATATATTGCAAAATTAAATGCCTCACGTTTTTCTAATGGTGAAGGTAAAGTCAAAATTAATGACTCAATTAGAAATAAGGATATTTATATTTTATGTGATGTTGGAAATTATAGTGTTACATATAAGTGTCGTGGAAAAGATCATGAAATGATGCCTGATGAACATTTTCAAGATATAAAAAGGACTATATGTGCAACATGTGGTCATAGCACAAAAGTTACTGTTGTTATGCCACTTTTATATCAAGCAAGACAGCACCGCAGAAAAGGGAGAGAATCTCTGGATTGTGCCGTTGCTCTTCAAGAGCTTGAAAGACTAGGTGTAAAAAGTATTCTTACTTTTGATGCACATGATCCTAATATAATTAATGCGACTCCAAATTTATCTTTTGACAATTTTTATCCTACAAATACAATAATAAAAGAAATGGCTAAAAATGATCCTGGAGTTTTTGAAAATGCTATTGTTATAAGTCCAGATTTTGGAGCAATGGAAAGAGCTCGTTATTATGCTGAAATAATTGGATGTGATGTAGGTGTATTTTATAAAAGACGTGATTTAAGCAAACTTGTAAATGGAAAAAATCCAGTTGTTGCACATACATATATGGGAAGTGATGTAAAAGGAAAAAATGTTTTAATAGTTGATGATATGATATCTTCTGGTGGCTCTGTAATCGAAGTAGCTGGAAAACTTCGTGAAATGGGAGCAAATAGAATCTGTATCACTACTACTTTTGCTTTATTTACAGAAGGTTTTGATAAATTTTTAGCAGCAAAAGAAAATGGCTTATTTGATACCCTTTATACTACTAATCTTTCTTATATTCCCAAAGCATTTTCAGATTATGATTGGTTTTATAGTGTTGACATGTCTTATTTTGTTGCTCAAATAATTGATAGCATGGATAAAAAAGAACCTTTAACAAAATACTTCAATAAAACTAAAGATACATTTAAAACTGTTCAAAAATCTATAAATAACTAAATACTTTTAGAGGCAGAAGAAAAACCTCTGCCCCTTTTATTTTTTATTTTTCATCATCATCTATATTTTTCCCAAATCTCTTAACCTTATTTGTAGTTGTTCTTTCAAAATCCTTATCCATAATCTTAAAAGATTTTATATGCTTAAAATTAGGAAGTTTTTCATTTGCTTTTTTTACAACATCAGAAAGTACTTTACTGATATCTTCTTTTGTTGGTATTTTATTTCCTAAATATTCTTTTATTGCCTCAATATTTGGAAAAATCTTTGCTTTTACCTGAACATCGTCTTTACCATTTGATGCTCCAATTACTAAAGATTCTTCAATCAAATCATTGTCATTTAAGATATTTTCAATTTCTTCTGGGTAAATATTTTCTCCATTTTTTGTAAGTATCATATTTTTGCTTCTTCCTGCAATATATAGGAATTTTTCGTCATCCATATATCCTAAATCTCCAGTATGAAACCATCCGTCTTTTAAGACCTTAGCTGTTGCCTCTTCATTTTGATAATAGCCTAGCATTACATTTGGCCCTTTTACAATAATTTCTCCTATTCCTTCTTCATTTGGCTCGTCTATCTTGTATTCTACATTTGGAATTGGCATGCCGCAAGATGTAGCCTTATAATAAAAATCGTTATTTCCTGCAACCAATGGCGAACATTCCGTTAAGCCATATCCTTGTAATACTTTAATTCCCAAACTAAAAAATCCTTCTACAATATCTGGCTTAATTGCTGCTGCTCCTACTATAAATGTTTTTATTTTTCCACCTAATGATTTTTTTACTTTTCTTTTTACTATTCCTTTCAAATAAAAAGGAAGTTTTTCTATTATTTTACTCTCATCTTCTGTATATTTTTTTGGTAAACTTGTTTTTAAAGTTTTCATGATCTTTTTGTAAATATTTTCTAGTAATAAAGGTACACATAGGATAAACGTTGGCTTATATTCTTGGATATTTTGAGTTATATGTCTTAATCCCTCGCAATGGCTAATGTTTCCTCCTCCATATAGTACAAGTAAAAATCCTAATGTGCATTCATATGTATGGTGTAATGGTAAAATCGATAAGACAGATGTCGTATTATCTACTTTTACAATACTTGCCACAGAAATTATATTTGAGCATATGTTTTTATGTGACAACATAACTGCTTTTGAGTTTCCTGTTGTTCCTGATGTAAAAAGTAAAACTTTCATTTCATCCGGATTTATCGTTATATTTTCAAAGTCTTTATTTCCTTTTAAAACCATTTCTTTTCCGTTCATTTATTAAATCTTCTATATTTATGTACTTTGATGTATTTTGCATATCAATAAATACCGGAGTATTTTTTAATTCACTTTTTATTTGAAATATTTCATCTAGATATTTAGTATCTGCTATTATTGCTTCTGCCTCTGAAACTTTTAAAAATTCCTTTATATTTTCAACTGATGCTTCTTTGTCTATTGGAACAACTATACCAATAATGGCAGCTGCTAAATATGAAATTGACCAATTATAACTATTTTTTCCCATAACAGTTATTTTTTTATCTTTTAGTCCTATGCTTAATAATTTTGTTGATAATGCTTCTACCTCATTTTTAAATTCTAAATATGTTTTGTTTATTATTTTTCCTTCTTCATTTTTCATTCTAAATGCTATTTTTTTTGAATTTCTTTCTGTTGTTTTGTTTAGCATATCTTTTAAATCTGTTATTTCATAAGTCTCAAAATAATTGATCTTTCTTTCCACTTTTTCCACCTCTTATTTTTTTTCATTGGGGTCGTTTCCTTTTGCAAAAAGAAACGACCCCAATGAAAAATATATTAATAATCTGTTTTGCTCATACTTGGATATGAAAAACTTTTTCCTCCTTCAGAAAATTGATATGATAAAAAATGATCTTTGTCAAAAGTATCTGTTCCTTTTAAGAAATATTTATACTTTATATTATCTGATACAGTCCCTCTTCCTCCTGTTACAATAGGATCATCCCATGTTGAATCAACACCATACCATGTTCCATTAATATTAATACAATTCCAAGCATGGCTTTCTGTTACTCCTGAACTATTTGTTGCTTCTCCTTGCATTATTTCACATTCAAATCCAGCGCTATTTGCTAGATATTTAAATGCTTTTGCATACCCTTCACATACACAAGTTTTTCCTACTAATGCACCATATATACTATAACTACCTGATGCAGCATATGTTGAATCATATTCTATATTATTAATTAAATAGTCATGTATATATAATATTTTCTGATAATCTGTTCCTTTTAAATTACTAATTATTTGATTTTTTACTTTTTCTATTTCTTGCTCTGCTTGTTTGATTTGTTCTAATGATGTAAATTCCTCACTCCAATAATTTTGTCCTTCTGCTGCTGATATGTATACTCTATATGTTGTTTTTAAAAATCTTGTTGTTGCTTCTATGTTTAAATACATTTTATTTACATCTAAGAAAAATAAATCTGGATTATCATGTGTAAATGCTTCTATTGCACTTTGAAAGTCATCTCCTAATGTCTCTGTTCCTAAGTCTTCTTCTAATATATCAGAAAATTCATTTCCAAATTCTATAACATAATTTCCTTGTTTTAGATTTTCTTTATTTTCATTTAATCCATTATATAAAGTTTGTTGAGTATCATTTAATTGATTATAAAAATATCTACTATTTTTACTTCCAGAGTCGGTATTTGTATCTGAATTCATTGTATTGCTATTTGATGTACTTTGTATATTGTCACTAAGATTCCCTGGTACAAATTCTATATTGGTATTTTGTTCTTTTTCTTCTGTTATTATTTCATGGAGCTTGTATGTTGATTGACTTGATGTTTCGGCAAATAGATCATTGTAAATCATTTTACATAATAATACTATTGCTACTATCAAAACTATCATTATAACAAATAATATTGGCGTTGTAAATTTACTTTTCATTAGTTTTTTTCCTTTCTTTTTGTATAATATATGCTATTTATATAATAACAAAAAAAGACAAAAATAGCAATAAAAAATTCTATTTTTATTGCTATTTATTATGTATTATTTTTTTTACATTTTTACAAATTTTTATAATAATTTATCTTTTTGTAAGAATAAATTGCTGAAATTGCACTTATTACTACTATAACAGCTATTATACTTCCAGTATTTGATAATCCTGTATTTGCTAATGTGTTTACAGTATTATTTCTACTAGAATTACTTGTACTATTAGATGTATTAGTATTATTAGTGCTATTTGAATTTGTTGTTAATGTTGATGTATTATTTGTGTTATTACTTGCTCCTGTATTTGTATTTGATGTTCCGTTTGTTCCATTTGTTGCATTTGTATCATTAGTTCCACCTGAATTATTTGAAGAATCTATAGGTGTAAATATATCATTTGCATCTGCTGCTAAAACTAGATTCGAATATGCTACTATAAATATAAAGCTAACAATTAAAATTAATATCATTTTCATTTTTTTCATTTTTTCCATCTCTCCTTATAATTAATATCTCTATTATAACATCACTGTTATTGTACAACTCTTTTTTTATTGTACAACATTTTTTATTATATGTCAAATATTTTTTATGTTTTTTATTTTACATTTTTGTTACAAAATTGTTACACATTGAATTTAAATAAAACTATATCGCCCTCTTGCATAATATAGTCTTTTCCTTCTTGCCTTACTAATCCTTTTTCTTTTGCTTGTGACATAGAGCCCTCTCTTATTAAGTCTTCATATGATACTATCTCTGCTTTTATAAATCCTCTTTCCATATCTGAGTGAATTTTTCCTGCAGCTTCTGGTGCTTTTGTTCCTTTTTTGATTGTCCATGCTCTTACTTCTTGTTCCCCTGCTGTTAAATATGACATTAGACCTAATAAGTCATAACTTTTTCTTATTAATGTATCTAATCCTGATTCTTTTAATCCTAATGCTTCTAACATTTCTTTTTTGTCATTGTCTTCTAGGATTGATAGTTCTTCTTCTATTTTTACACAAAGTGGTATTACTTCTGATTTTTGCTTTTCTGCATATTCTTTTACTTCTTTTACATATATATCATTTTCAGCATTAGATAATTGCTCTTCTGAGATATTTGTAATATATATTAATGGTTTATTTGTTAATAAAAACATCTCTTTTACTAATTCTTGCTCTTCCTCATTATACTCTAATTGTCTTGCAGCTATACCATTTTCTAAACCTAATTTTATTCTTTCTAATAAATTAATTTCTGCTTGATATTTTTTATCTGCTTTTAACATCTTTTTGGCTTTTTCTAGCCTTTTGTTTACTGTCTCTATATCTGCAAATATTAATTCTAGATTGATTGTTTCTATGTCTCGTATTGGATCTATGTCTCCATTTACATGTACTACATTTGGATCTTTGAAACATCTTACTACTTCACATATTGCATCTGTTTCTCTTATATGTGCTAAGAATTTGTTTCCTAGTCCTTCTCCTTTACTTGCTCCTTTAACTAATCCTGCTATATCTACAAATTCTACTATTGCTGGTGTTATTTTTTTTGAATTATACATTCCGTGCTAATTTTTCTAATCTGCTGTCTGGCACTGGAACTATTCCAACATTTGGCTCGATTGTACAAAATGGGTAATTTGCACATTCTGCTCCTGCTTTTGTTATACTATTAAATAATGTGCTTTTTCCTACATTTGGAAGTCCTACTATTCCTATTTTCATTGTTTTTTCTTTTCCTTCCTATTTTTTATTATACAGCTATTTATTTTATTACTTTTATATAAAAAAGTCAAGATGGGTTTTGAATTTTTAATAAAACTGTAATATTTATGTAATATTAAAAAAAGTTACTAAAACTATTGATTTTTTCACTTTTCTACTATATAATAAATTAAATTTTGCTTCTATAGCTCAGTAGGTAGAGCGCAGCCATGGTAAGGCTGAGGTCACGAGTTCGATTCTCGTTGGAAGCTCCAAATTATAACAACTTACGAACTATAAAGTTTGTAGGTTGTTTTTATATATAAACTTTGAATAATTGGAGACAACTATAATAATATTGAATACTGATGATATAACTAAATTCCAATAAAATAATAAAGAGGATGTCCTATATACAGGATACCCTCTTTATTTTATAATTATTTTCTCAACCAATCCATTTTCCTATCATACTTTTTAGCCTCTAATTTATCAACCCATCTATATGTAAAAAATGTAATTAGTATAAATATAAAATCAATTGCTATACATTTATACAATAAACTTGATAAATGTGCATATTCAATATCCAATGTTAAAACTTGTACAATATGTATTACTAATAATACTAAAAAAAAGATTAATGGTATTAAAGTTATTGCACTACTTTTAATTTTTCGTCCTAAAAATATTACTAATGCTGTAGCTATAATAACTAATATTAATGTTAATGGATTAGTTAAGTCTAATATAAACATTTTTCATCCTCCTGTCTTTTGTTAAAATAGCACTTTGGTGACTTTTCATAAAATAGTATCATTTTTATATATTATTTCCAAGTTATTTTTATGTTTTTTACATCTTATCTGGCATTTCCATTCCAAGAAGCTTTGATGCTTGTCTTAAAACTTTATTTGTTACATATGTCAAGTAAACTCTTGCATCTTGCAATTCTTTTTCATTACATATAATTTTATTTTCATTATAAAATGCACTATATGCTTTTGATAAATCTATTAAATATCTTGCTAAAAAAGAAGGTTCACTTTTTTCTATTACTTGTCTTAATACATCTTCAAAATTATAAATTATATTAATAATATTTTGTGAATATTCATCATTTAAATTATCTAAAACTATATCAGTTAAATTTGGAATATATCCCGCTTTTTCTAGCACACTTTTTGTTCTTACATAAGTATATTGAATATATGGTCCTGTTTCTCCTTGGAAATTTAGCATTGCATTTATATCAAATATTTCATCTTTCATTCTATTACTAGATAAATTATTAAATATTACTGCCCCTATTCCAACTTTTTTAGCAACTTCATCTTTATTTTCAAGATTAGGATTTTTCTCAAAAATTATTTCTTTTGCTCTATTAATAGTATCATTTAATAAATCTTCAATTTTCACAAAATTTCCAGCTCTTGTTGACATTTTTCCTGATGGAAGTCTTACCATTCCATATGATACATGCTCTAAACCTTTGGTATATTTTTCGTCTAAACCTAGCAATTTTGCAACTTCAAATATTTGTTTAAAATGTAAATTTTGCTCATATGATGTTACATATATGCATTTATCAAAATCATATTCTCTTGCTCTATAAATGATTGCCGCTAAATCTCTTGTAGCATATATTGTTGAACCATTTGACTTACATATTATGCATGGAGTATCAATTCCTACATCATCTAGTTTTATTATTTTTGCTCCTTCAGATTCTACTAATCTTCCAGTCTTTTCAAGTATCTCTATTACTTCATCTGTTTTATCTGCATAAAATGCTTCTCCATTCCAAGAATCAAATTTTGTTCCTAATAAATCATAAATTTTTTGAAATTCTTTTATACTTAATTCTCTAAACTTATTCCAAATTTTAACACAATATTCATCTTTTTCTTCTAATAGCTTAAAATTTTCTCTGCATTTATTTAAAACTTCTTCGTCTTGTTTGCATAATTCATTTATTCTTTTATAGATATCTGCTAATTTGTCTATAGGATCGTCTGTTAAATCATATTCATCTCCCCATCTTTTGTATCCTTCTATTAACTTTCCAAATTGAGTTCCATAATCTCCTAAATGGTTTACTCCTATTACATTATAACCTAAATACTTATAGACATTATATAAAGCTCCACCTATTACTGTTGTTTTTAAATGACCTATATGAAATGGTTTTGCTATATTAGGTGAAGAATAATCTATTACTATGTTTTTACCTTCTCCTAAATTTGATTTTCCATATTCTTCTTGTTCTGAAACTTTACTTAAAACCTGTTCTGTCATTAAATTTCTATTTATAAAGAAATTTAAATATCCTCCAACAACTTCTATTTTATTAATAATTTTTTTATCAAATTCTAATTTATCTTTTATCTCTGTTGCTATAATCTGAGGCGCTTTTTTTAAACTTTTTGCTAGGAAAAAACATGGAAATGCATAGTCTCCATTATTTGTGTCTTTTGGTATTTCTATATATGATATTATTTTTTCTGATTCGATATTTGTTGCTTTTTCTATCTCTTTTGATATTAATTGTTTAAAATCTATCATTTCTACCTCCTAAATTGTAATTGTGGAACCATTTGGACCGGTTCTTTTTGGTCCCGGAACCAAAAAGAACCGGTCCAAATGGTTAATGGTTCATCAATAGCCCAACTTCATTGCTTTTTTTACTTTTTTCATTGTTTTTTCAGCTTCTTTTTTAGCTTTAGCTGTCCCCTCTTTTAAAATTTCATCTACTATTTCTGGATGCGCCTCTAAATATTCTCTTTTTTCTCTCATAGGTCTCAAAAACTCTATTGTATTTTTAGCAAGTTGTTTTTTACAAGCAACACAACCTCTTTTGCCTGCTTTGCATTCTTCACATATAGTCTTACATTCATCTTCTGAACTAAATAATTTATGATAATATGAAACCATACATATATCTGGATTTCCCGGATCATCTTTTTTTATTCTTGCAGGATCTGTTACAGCTCCCATAATTTTTTTAGTTATTTCTTCTGGAGAATCTGATATGTAAATTGCATTTCCTAATGATTTTCCCATTTTATCATTGCCATCTAAACCTTTTATTCTTTTATTTTCTGATAAATATATTTGTGGCTCTTTTAAAACTTCTCCATATATTGAATTAAATTTTCTTACTATTTCTCTACATTGTTCTATTAATGGTTCTTGGTCTTCTCCTGCTGGAACAATTTCTCCATCTAATACAGTTATATCTGCCGCTTGACTTACAGGATATCCCAAAAATCCATATGTTACACTTTCTCCAAATAATTCCTTTTTTTGTGCTATTTCTGTTTTAACTGTCGGATTTCTTTGTAACCTTGCAATTGTAACTAAATTTGAATAAAAAACTGTAAGTTCTGCAGTTTCAGGTATCATTGATTGTATATATATTGTTGATTTTTTTGGATCTATACCACAAGATAAGTAGTCTATTACTAATTCTCTAACATTTTTTCTTACTTTTTCTGGATTATTAAAATTATCTGTTAATGCTTGTACATCTGCAACTAGTATATATGTTTCATATTTATCTTGTAGTTTTACTCTATTTACTAAAGAACCAAAATAATGACCTATATGAAGTCTTCCTGTTGGTCTGTCTCCTGTTACTATTCTTTTATTTTCCATAATGTACCTCCTTTTTACTGTTTTACTATTTCATATCCTTCTTTACTATCTTTTATTATATATCCTTTTGATTTTATTTCATCTCTAATTTTATCAGATTCTTCCCAATTTTTATTTTCTCTTGCTTGTTTTCGTTTTTCAGCTAACTCTATAATTTCTGATGGAATTTCACTAACTTTTTGCTTAATTGGTTCATCTATTTTTAAAGCTAAAACTGTATCAAATTTTAATAACAGATCCGCTAATTTTTTTGATTTTTTTGGATTTTTGATAATTTCCCACACTACACTCATAGCAAGTGGCATATTTAAATCATCATTTATTGCTTTATGAAAATCTTCTTCATATTTTGCAATTTCTTCATCTGAAATATCATCACTACCTAATAAGTGATTTTGATATCCTTGTTTTAATTTTTCAAGTGACTTTTGACTTGCAGGCATTGCATCCCAAGTAAAATTAAGTTTTGTTCTATAACCACTTGAATAAGTAAATAATCTATAAGCTAATGGATCATATCCTTTTGCTTCTATATCTTTTAATAGGTAAACATTTCCTAAGCTTTTTGACATCTTTCCGCCATCAATTAACAAATATTCTCCATGTATCCAGAATCTAGCAGGATTTTTCCCACATGCTCCTTTACTTTGAGCTATCTCATTTTCATGATGAGTTGGAATTAAATCTATTCCTCCTGTATGGATATCAAAAACTTCACCTAAATATTTTTGTCCCATTGCTGAACATTCTATATGCCATCCTGGATATGAAAGTCCCCATGGACTCTCCCATTTCATAATATGGTTTTCTGGTGCTTTTATCCAAAGAGCAAAATCATACGGATTTCTTTTTTCTGTGTCAACATCAACTCTTGCCCCTGCTTTTTGCTCATCTAATTTTATTCCTGATAAAATTCCATATTTATCTAATTTTGAAACATCAAAATAGACTGCTGTTGATGTAATATATGCATATCCATTATCTATTAATTTTTGAACATATTTTATCATATCTGATATATGCTCTGTTGCTTTACATATAATTTCAGGTGTTTCAATATTTAGTTTTTCTAAATCTTGAAAGAAAAGATCTGTATAATAATTAGCTATTTCTGTAGGTGTTTTGTGCATTTCTCTTGATGATTTAACCATCTTGTCTTCCCCTTCATCTCCATCTGAAACAAGATGCCCTACATCTGTTATGTTCATTGCATGTTTTACTTTATATCCATTATATTTTAATACTCTTCTTATAATGTCATTCATGATATATGTTCTCATATTTCCTATTGTTGCATCTTTATATACTGTAGGACCACATGAATACATTCTTACTTCTCTTTCGTGTAATGGTTTAAAAATTTCCTTTTTTCTAGTTAACGTATTATAAAAATATAAATCCATAAAACTCTCCTTTATTTCAATTGGGACCAGGTCCTTTTTATACATTTTTCATTGGGGTCGTTTCTTTTTGCAAAAGGAAACGACCCTTTTGAAAAATGTTTATTCACTTGAAGTCCCGTCTGACGGTTTTTCTCCAGAGCTTGTGTTGCCACTTCCTTCCGAACCTGACGAATCACTTCCTCCAGATGTGTTTTGATCAGATGTTGTATTATCTTTAGATGAAGATTTTTCTTTTACTGTAATTGTTCTTTTTACTGTTGAAGTTTTCCCTTTAGAATTAGTTACTGAATATGTTATTGTATAAGTTCCTGCTTTTGAAGTATTAACCGTACCTGATATTGATATTTTGCTGGTCAAATCTCCATCTATATCATCTTTTGCTGTAGCTCCTTTTTCTGAATATGTATCTCCTACATTTATAGTCATATTAGCACTTCCATTTAATGTAATTGTTGGTGCTGAACTTTCAGTTGATGTTGTTGATGAGCCTCTATTTTCAGCATTATGAACCGTACAATAAGTTGTTGGTGCATGTGTTTTTGAACCAGATAATGTTTTCCATAAATCTAATCTTTCTTTTTCTACTGTATAAGAATAATATTTCTTTACAACATTAGGACAATATTCGTTTGCAAGTAAACCTGTCTCTGAACATATTCTAGCTGAAGTTGCATTTGATGAACCAGAATGTGCATCACATTCGTCTGGTACCATACCTTCTACAAAAATTTCTTCATATGTATCTGAACACCTATCAGTTGCTTTTTTTCCAGATGTTTTACAAATTTTTTCTTTAACTATTCCTGAAGGCTCTTCAAATGTTGAATCTTCTTTCCCTGAATGAATTTTTTTCATTGCAGCACTCCATATTCTTCCAGCCCAGTTAGTAGATCCTGTAACTTCTTCATTTGAATCAAATCCGAACCAAGTTGTTGCTGTATAGTAATTTGTAAATCCACATAACCATTTATCATAATTACTATTTGTTGTTCCTGTTTTGGCAGCTACATCAATTCCTGATATTTTACAATATGTTGCTGTACCAGATTGAACAACTGATTTTAACAAATCTTTTATTATATATGCTGCTTGCTCTGATATTACTTCTTCGCTTTCTTGCTTTGCTTCTATTACGGTATTTCCTTGTGAGTCTGTAATTTTTGTATAGAATAATGGTGTTCTATATACTCCATTATTTTCTATTGTGGCATATGCTCCTGCCATTTCTAATGGACTGATACCTTTTGTAAATCCTCCTATTGATAATGCCGCTAAACCATCTTTTTCTTTATCTATTGTTGTAACTCCCATTTTTTCTAGGTATTCTGTTGATTTTTCTGGTGTTAATTCTGCTACTACTTTTGCAAATGGTATATTTTGTGAGGTTGTTACTGCACTTCTTATACTTATTAGTCCTTTAAATGAATTATAATCTTTTGGCTTCCAATTTCCTTCAAATTCCGTTGAACTATCGTCATAAATGGTTGCTGCATTTATAACCCCTTCATTTATTCCTGGTACTAATGATGTTAGTGGTTTTATTGAGGAACCTGTTTGTCTTGCACTTTGTGTTGCTCTATTTAATCCTCTTGATTCTGTTTTTTCTCCTAAACCACCTTCAACTCCTACTACATAACCTGTTTCATTATCAATTACAACCATTGCCGCTTGTGCTATTGCTCCTGATGCTGATTTTTTAGTATATGAAGCTTTATCTTTTACCATTACTTCATCTAATTGAGATTGAACAGTCGAATTTTGAGTTGAATATATTGTAAGTCCACTACTATATACATATGTAGATGCTAAACTTTCTGATATTTGTTTTTCTTTAGCTATATCTTCTATTGCTTGTGCTATTGTAGCATCTGTATGATATGAATATACTGTTCCTGAAGCTGGCGCTTGTTCAAATGTTAACCCATTTTCAACTTTTTGGTATGCTTCATCATGTTGTGATTGATCTATCATTCCTAATTCAAGCATCTTGTTTAGTACTGTTTCTGTTCTGTTTTTAATTTTTTCTGAATTATCTGTTTCTCCATAAGGATTATATGAGTTTGGAGAATGGTTAATTCCTGCTAAAAAAGCACATTCTGCTAAATCTAATTCTGAAGCTTTTTTGTTAAAGTAGTATTCTGATCCTACTTCAACACCATAGTTATTTCCTCCAACAAATATGATATTTAAATATAATTCTAGGATTTGATCTTTTGATATCATTCTTTCTATTTGGTATGCTTTTGCCCATTCTTTTATTTTTCTAATAACTCCTTCTTTTCCTGTTCTTTCATCATCTTGCGTTATATTTTTTACTAACTGTTGAGTTATTGTACTTCCTCCAAATGATGAGTTTCCTCTATTTACTATGTATTGAGCAATCGCTGCTGCTGTTCTTTTAAAATCCACACCATTATGTGAATAAAAACGTTCGTCTTCTATTGCTACATATGCATTTTTTAAATTTTCTGGCATTTCATCAAGTCTTATAATTTTTCTGTTTTCGTCTCCACTTAATTCTGCAATTTGATTTCCGTCACTATCTAATACTACTGAATTTGCTGTTCCTATTATTAACTCTTCTTTGGTTATTTCAAAATCTGAACCCCATGCTCCATATAACATTCCTACTACAACTCCAGTTCCTATTACTGCTGCTGCAACAATTATTAATAATATAATTTTTAATGCTAATGCTTGTTTTGGGTATTTTTCAGAAAATTTTATTTTATCTTTTTTATTGCTTTTTTTGTTACTTGAATGTTTACTTTTATTAGTTGATCTTTTATTACTCATTTATCTTTGTTGATGCTAACATATATTGCTAACACCTTCTCCTTTCTTTAAATTATAAGCTAAACAACTTATAAAAAAATTTAGACTTATTATATTATACTTTGTTTAAAATTGCAAGAACTTGATTAAATATGACTTACAATTCATTCACATAAGTAATTTCAACGCCTGTATAGAAATGTTTGATTATTTCTTCAAAATTTTTTCCGTGCTTTAGCCATACTGTCTGCCCCTGTTTGACTCATTCCGACACCATGACCATATCCTATTACAAAAAATTTAATTGAATTTTCTGTAATTTCAAAAGAAAAATTTGTTGATTTTAATCCAAGTAAGCTTCTAACCTCTGTTCCTGCAATTTCGATGTTTCCAAATTTCATTGTTTTTACTCTCCCACTTTCTGTGTAATCTATTATTTTAATGCAATCTTGTTCATCAAAATTTATTGATATATCAGAATGTTTTTGCTTCAATTTTTCTATTAATTTTTCTTTTGATATTTCAACTTCTGAATTATATTGTGAATATTCATCTTCACCTGATGTTTCTACACTTTGCAGGTATGGATAATTTGTTCCTCCCCATACATTTGCAGCTGTTTCTGTAACTCCACCACTATTTGAATGGAAAAATGCATCAATTGGTTCCCCATTATATGTAATAATTTGTCCTTGTGTTGAATCAACTGCATTTACTATTTTCTCCCAATTTGCTTCTGCTTCATTTGCATCCCATTTTGCTATTCTATCTTCTTTTGAGATCCATGCCTGACAACATGCAGAATCATCACATATTCCTGCTTCTCCATGCTTTCCGTTACTATTTATTATTTGGTATAATGTATATGTTCTTGCTACAACTGCTTGTGCTTTTAATGCTTCTTTTTCAAAATTTGCTGGCATTTCACTTGATACCACTCCATATAAATATTCATCTAATGATAATTCTTCTACTTCTGATGTTTTTGTATGATATAGTTTTATTGTAGCATATTTTGAATATTCGTATTTTGGTGTTTCTTCTTCCTCTTGTACAGTATTTTCCGCCTCTTCTGTCTCTGCATAACTTACTGATAGGTCTTGTCTTTTTGTACATATTGATGGAAGTATAAAAATAACACACATGAATGTTAATATATAGATTATTACTTTTTTCATTACTGTTTGTCTCCTTTTGCTAATGTATATTCTGTTTTTTGAATTTTATGCATGGGAACCATTTGGACCGGTTCTTTTTGGTGCCTTTGCCCCAAAAGAACCGGTCCTTGCTATTATTATATTTATTTGGCATATTTAATTTTCTTTATCTTTTAAATACTTTTCCAAATCATTATTCCATTCAGAATAATTTGGATTTTCTCTATAATCTGTTAAATTATAGTTTTCTTGCAAATATTTTGCAATATATTTGCTAACTTTACTTGCACCATTTACATTTAGATGCCACCCACCATCTGGTGTATCCTTACTCCAATCAATTCCGATTTCATCTACACAATTTAATTCTAAAAATTCAACTTCTTTACTTTCTGCATAATCACTAATAGCTTTATGTCTAGGATATGTCCAAGAATGTGGTGATGGCATATCAATCAATATTAGTTCTGTACCTTTTTCTTGGCACAACTCGACTATTTTATCTAAATACTTTTTAGATACTTCTTGAATTTGATCGGTTTTTTCTGTATACTCTAAATAATTTGTATTTCCTTCAAATGGTGTTACTTGTTTAGATAATACATAACCTTTATACGTTGACTTATAATCTAAGAAAAGTCTTTGAAAATCTTTTTTTGTTAAAGAATTCCATCTTGTATGATATCTTATAATTGGAAATATGTAACTTAATTCACTATCATAATTTAGCATTTTATCATTTATGGCTTCTAATTTTGCCTTTCCAAATTTCATATTATCTAATAATTTCCTTATATTATCTTCTTCTAGATAATCATTTGAAAAAGCTTCATTTACATCTAACATAATAATTTTAGGCTTTTGATATGCTAAAACTTCTTTTATTGCATAATATGATAGCCATATTTTTTGTTCTGGTGACCCATATGAATATGACGGAATTCCTGTTTCCTCCCATATTTCTAATGGTGATATTCCATTATAAATATTGCTACTTCCCACAAATACAACATCTAACGAATTTTTTTCTTCTTCATAAATTCCTCTAGTTGAAAGTGTTGCTCCCTCATTTGTTACCCATTCAGGTAATAAGATTATATTTAAAATATATAATAATATTAAACCAATAATTATAAATAGTGCCACTGAAACTATTCGTATATATTTCATTTTTCTTC
Source organism: uncultured Clostridia bacterium (assembly GCA_944386695.1). Taxonomy (GTDB): domain Bacteria; phylum Bacillota; class Clostridia; order TANB77; family CAG-508; genus CAG-269. The sequence goes on from CALXCB010000005.1 coordinate 25,393, forward strand.
CTTTCATTTATGCCATTAAAATTGTCCATATATAAAGCTACTTGGATTATAATCTTTTCCGTATATTCCAAATATAATTATACTAAATATTCCAACATAATATATTGTCCATCTTATTAATACATTTCTTTTTCCTATTTCTTCTCTTACATGATAGTTTTTTTCTTGTAAAAAATCTACTATTAGCATAATAATTAAAGAAATAATTACTATTGTAAATTCTCCTTTATCTAGTCCTAATGATAACATTTTGCCATTTAGAATTTCTCCAAAATTCGAAAAATTAAACATTGATTTTAATATTGTAAATGCTGAGCTAATATTTGTTGCTCTAAATATTAACATTCCAATATTTACAAGTATAAATGTTCTTAACATTTGCCATATTTTATATTTTTTACTATTTATATTTATTTTTAAGAAATTTATTGTTTTCTTAAATACTGGCTCTAATAGCATTCCTATAGACATTATAACAAAATAGTACATTCCATAAAATATATATTTCCAACTGGCACCATGCCACAAGCCATTTGAGAACCATACAAAAAATAATGGACATAATGCTAATATTGTTTTTGATAAATGTGCATGTTTTTTTAATTTTTCTTTTAGTTTTGTAGTTAAGTGTAAATACCATTTAGAAAATGCTACTGAATAAAATACATATTCTTTTAGCCATGTTCCTAAAGTAATATTCCACCTTCTCCAAAATTCTTGTACTGACTTTGAAAAAAACGGTCTTTTAAAATTCTCGGCTAATGTGATTCCAAATATTTCCGCTACACCTCTAACAATATTTATGCAACCTGCAAAATCTGCATATATTTGGAATGTATAAAATAGAATGGCACAAATTATGATTAATCCTGAATATTGTGTATAATTACCAAATACTGTATCTACTAATATTGCTAATCTATCTGCAATTACCATTTTTTGAAAGAAACCCCAAAGTACTAAAAGACTTCCACTTTTTATGTTTTGGAATTCTATTTTATGTGGCTCATATAATTTTGTTGCCAATTCTTTATATCTTCCAATTGGTCCTTCTACTATTTGTGGAAAAAATGCTAAAAATAATGCTACTCGTCCTAGATTTTTATCTGGATCTATTTTTTGTCTATATACATCTATTACATAACTTAATCCTTGTAAAGTATAATATGATATTCCTAATGGTAAGATAAATTGCATACTTGGAATTTGTATATTTAAATTAAATAAATTTAGCAGTGTATTGATATTTCCTGAAAAGAAGTTAAAATATTTTATAACTCCTAATATACCTAAGTTAATTATTAAAGCAATGAGAACGACCAACTTCTTTTTTGTTTTGGCTTTTTCTTTTAATTTCTTTTTTTCTTCTTTTTCTTTGTCTTTAATTTCTAATTCTAATCTTTTATCTATTTTTCCTAAAAGTAAACTTAAAAGATATATAGATAAAGTTGTAATAAGCATAAAGATTATTAATTGGTTACTATTTAACCAATAAAATATATAGCTTGATAATAATAATGTAACCCATTTATATTTTTTAGGTGTTATAATATATGCAATAATGACAACTGCTACAAACAATATAAACTTTAAAGAATTGATTTCCATCTTAATTACTTTTCCTTTTCTAACTTAGTCTTTTTATTAAATCATATAGTTTTTCTGCTGAATTAAAGTTTTCTGGAATTATATCTTTTGCTGTAATTTCTACATCAAATTCATTATCTATATCTGCAACAATTGAAATTATATCAAATGAATCTAAAAGTTCTTCATCAATAAGATGTTCATTTGTATAATAATCTACATCTGCATTATATTTTTTTAAAATTTCAATTAATTTTTCCATTTATTTATACTCTCCTTTTATAAAATTATTTTTTAATAGTTTTCTATCTATTTTTCCATTTTGATTGTATGGAAATACATTTAGTTTTATCATTTCATTTGGTACCATATATGGTAATAATTTTTCTTTAAGAATTTTGTGTAATTCGTTTTTTTCTAACTTTTTAGATTGGTAAAATAATATTATTCTTGATGTTTTTTCATCATAAACACAAACCCCTAATGTTATTCCTTGTATGGAATTGACATTTTTTTCTATTTCGCCTAACTCTATTCTATATCCCATATGCTTTATTTGAAAGTCTTTTCTAGATACATATACAATTTCTCCATTTTCGTTAATTTTTACAATATCTCCTGTTTTATATATTTTTTCAGGATAATTTTTATTTAGTGGATTTTGAACAAATACTTTATTTGTTTTTTCTTTATCTTTATAATAACCTGAAGCTAGGAAAGATCCTCTTACACACAGCTCTCCTTTTGTACTTTCTGTTCCGTCATGTTTTAAGATAAATACATTACAATTGTCACAAGCTTTTCCTATTGGTATTGATTCGTTTTCTTTAAATTCTCTATCTAAAATATAATATGTACAAATATCTGTTACTTCTGTTGGACCATATAAATTGGCGTATAATGCTTTTACATTTTTTCTCCATTCATTTAATTGTTTTACAGGCATTGTTTCTCCTGCAAATAGAACTTTTTTTAGCGTTTTTGGCTTTATTGCTTCAAATGCTTTTAAATTTGCAACTATACACAATGCTGATGGAACCCAATAAATTGTATTTATATTTTTCTCATTTATATATTCTAGTAATTTTACTGGAAATGAAAAATATTTCTTTGGTATTATAACTAATCTTGCTCCAGCCATTATTGTTGAAAAAATGTCTAATACTGACATACTAAAATAAAATGGTGTTTGATTTCCGAATATTGTATTTTTGTCAAATTTAAATATTTCTACTACTGAACTGATATATGTTAGAACAGATCTATGTGAAACAGCTATTCCTTTTGGTTCTCCAGTTGACCCTGATGTAAATAATACATATATTAAGTCTGTATCTATCATATTTTTTCTTATCTGTATTAGCTTTTCTTCTTCTAATTCTTCTAATTGTAAGTCACTATATAAATAGATATTTTTTAATTCTTCCATTTCTTTTATTTTTTGATTATTTTTGTCATCTGTTATAATCATTTCTGGTTCTAATTTGTCACATATCATTTTTATTCTTTCTTTTGGCGATTTTGTATCTATAACTGTATAAAAATTACCGCTATATACAACCCCCATCATTGCAACTAAACATTCTATACTCTTTTCCATAAATATTACTATTGATTTTTTTTCTTTCTTTATTTTGCTGTTTATATTAGAACCGATTAGCTTTGCTGTGTCTTTAAATTCTTTATATGTTATACTATTGTTTTCGTCTTCAAATATTGTTTTTTCTGGATTTTTTTTCTCATTTTTTTCTAAATATTCTAATATATTTTTTACCATTTTGCTATTTCCTTCCCTGTTTTTTACACATTTTATATGATCGATGTGTCTTTTAAGTGAATTTGCGATATTTCTTATATTTTTTTATTTTTATAATTTTTAACGTTCACTATTGTAGCACCTTTTTATATAAATTTCAATATGCATATTTGAAACCAGATTTTTTTTGTACAGCCACACTCTCAGGACCACCATGGTATATACTAAAATCTAGTTGAAACGTTAGATTGAAATGAAATATAAAATTTCTTATATATAGAAAATGAGTAATGTTCACGCACGAAAATTATATATTTATATTTTTTAGCAATTCCTCGGCTCAATACGTGCTTTAGCCATTCTAAAAAATATAAATATATAATTTCACGAGGCTGAGTGAAAGAGCCTCATTTTCTATATTTAGAAATTTTTATTGAATGTAATGATAAGTTTCAACTAGATTTTAGTATATACCATGGCGGTCCTGAGAGTGTGGCTGTACCAAAAAGACCCGGTCCCAAATGTGCAATGACAAAAAAGACCTGGTCCCAAGTTTTCTAAACTAATTCTTTCCTCATCTGATCCAAAATTTTCTTTTCCAACCTAGAAACTTGTACTTGTGATATCCCAAGAATTTTAGCCACATCAGTTTGTGTCTTATCTTTATAATATCTAAGTAGAATCAATTGCTTGTCCCTTGGCATTAATTTTTCTATCATATTATTTATTGTCAGTTTATTTGTAATTACTGATGCCTCATCTTGATTATTAGACAAAGTTTCTAATATATTTATACTACTATCTGTTTTATTTTCGGAATATATACTCTCTTCTATTGAGTTAACTGGTCTTTTAGCTTCTAAAGCTAAAGTAATCTCTTCCCTTGGTGTTTTTAATATTTTTGAAATTTCGCCGAAGTGTCGGTTCTCTACCTTCTTTCTTTATATATTCTTTTTGTACCTCCATGACTTTTCTATACAAGTCTTTTAAACTTCTACTTACTTTTATTGGTCCATCATCTCTTAAAAACCTTTTTATTTCCCCTAATATATAGGGTACTGCATATGTTGAAAGTTTAACTTCATAATCTATATCAAAATTTCTTATAGATTTTATAAATCCCAATGTCCCAATTTGATACAAATCTTCTACATCATAACCTCTTCCTGTAAATCTTTTTACTATACTCCATATTAGTCCTTGGTTCTCTTCTACTAATTTTGCCATTGCGTCTTTATCGCCATTTTGGGCATTTTTTATTTCATTTGTAATGTTATCTAGCATTGACTACCCCCTTAGAGCTTCTTCTAGTGTTACTTCATCATTTTTTTGAGTTTCTTTTATTACTTTTGACATTGTAACTTTTGTACCTAACCCTAAAACTGATTCGACTTTTAATTCATCCATAAAACTTTCCATTATAGTAAATCCCATTCCAGATCTTTCTAAATTGGGCTTACTTGTATATAATGGCTGTTTTGCCATTTCTATATTTTCTATACCTTTGCCATTGTCAGATATTTCAATTAATATTTTTCTATCTTGAATTTTACATCTTAAATTTATTAAACCTAATTTGTCTTCATATCCATGTACAATTGCATTTGTTACCGCTTCTGATACTGCTGTTTTTATATCTGAAATTTCTTCTATTGTCGGATCTAGACTTGCAACAAACGCTGCTACTGTAATTCTAGCAAATGCTTCATTGTTTGACTTACTTAAAAACTCTAGTTTCATCTCATTTTCGTTTATCATATTACTTCCTCCTTTTGTGTTCCAGAAAATTCTTCTTCTAAATTTACCTCTGGAATTAATTTTAGAACTCCACTCATTTCGAAAATTTTTCTAACTGAATCTGTTAAATTAGTTAATTCAAATTTTCCTCCTAGCATTGTAGTTTGTTTATATCTGCCTATTACCATTCCTATTCCTGCACTATCCATGAAAGAAACACTATTAAAATCAAATACAACTCTTTTAGGCATAAATCTTTCAATTTCATAATCTGCTCTCCTCCTTATTTTCTTTACTTTACATTCATCAATTTCTTCTGTAACCTTAAATAGCAGAAGTCTTTCTTGGTTATAATATCTAACTTCCATAGAACCTCCTTATTTTCTTTAGATTTTTATTGGCTTGTCCAATTTTTTGTTTTTATTAGTGTATCATGTATCAATCAAAAAAATTGTCAAAATATGGTAATTACAAAAAAAATTTTTTTATATTATGAAGTAAGTAATGACTTTCCTAATAAAAAAAAATGATCTAAATCCATTACGAACTTAAATCATTATCTTTATTTACATATTAAAATCATATCTTGGAAATGGTGGTCTAGGCTGTGGACGTGGTGGCATACCCGGTCTTGGGCAATTAGGTCCAAAACATCCTGGTCTTCCTATTAATTCACGCAAAATTAATATTCTAATTAAATCATTTAACATATTATTTCTTCTTCTAATTTGTCTATTTTCTTCTTCTCTATTTTCGCTTTTTTCTTCCCCTCTTACATCATTATTAAGTGTTATATTTATTTTTACTCCATCATTTGCTTCGACATTTCTATATACTTCATCTACCATACTATCTATTTCATCTTTATTTATTACTCTATTGTTTCTTGCACATACTTTTCTTACCATTGGATATACAATTCTATATATTTCTGGATAGCATTCTTCCATATTTTCAGCCGTCATACCTCCTCTATTTTGTATATTATAATATTGAGGATATCCATTATAATTAATTTGGCTATATGGATAATTCTCTAACATTTGATCATATGTATTTTGATATCCACTTTGTCTTGGATAACCTAAGTAATTTTGCATGTATTCTTCGTACATAAAAAACCTCCTAAAAATAATTTTATATATATTATTCTTAGGAGATTTTTTTGTTACATTTTATTTACTAATTCTTTAAACTTGTTTCCTCTATCATACATATTTTTAAACATGTCAAAACTTGTACTAGCTGGTGAAAATAATACTGCTTCTTTTGGTTTAGCATATCTTTTAGCGAGTATTACTGCTTGAGCTAGGCTATCTGCCATATATATATTTATCTCTTTTTCTTGTTTTTCTGCTTCTTCTTTTACAACATCAAAAATCTCTCCAGCTGTTTGACCAATTAATATTAGTGTTTCTACTTTATCTATTATTGGTTTAGCCATTGGTGTGTAATCTAAATTTTTACTTGCTCCTCCTGCAATTAAAACTAATTTTTCGTTTTCAAAGGCATTTAATCCTGATATTGTTCTAGATGGTGTTGAACTAGCAGAATCATTATACCATTTTACATTGTTTATTTCTTTTACAAACTCTATTCTATGTTCAACTCCAGGAAATTTTTTTATAACTTCTATTGCTACTTCTTCTTTCACTAATGTCCTTGTTGCTGCAACCGCACAACAAATATTTTCATAATTATGTCTACCTATCATTGTAATTTCTTTTGTATTTATTATATGCTTTCTTAATTTGTCTTCACATTCTTTTATTACATCTTCATCTACTATATATCCATTATCTAATTTTTGTTTGCTACTGAAAAATATTACTTTTCCTTTTGCTTCAGCTGCACAATTTTTTGTTATTTCATTGTCATAATTTAAAATTAAAACTCCATCTCTATTTTGGTATTTGAATATATTTTTCTTTGCTTCTATATATTCTTCATAATCTTTATGAACATTTAAATGATTTGGTGTAATGTTTGTTATAACAGAAATATCTGGACTTACTTCCATTCCCATAAGTTGAAAACTACTTAATTCTAGAATTACTTTATCATCTGGCAACATTTCCTTTAATTTTACAAATAATGGTGTTCCAATATTTCCACCTGTATAACAATGGTATCCTGCATGTTTTAATATTTCCGAAATTAAAGTTGTCGTTGTTGTTTTTCCATCACTCCCTGTTACTCCTATTATTTGGCATGGACACATTTGCATAAGTAGTTCCACTTCTGTTGTAACTATTGCGCCTCTATCAGCTTCTTCCTCTAGTTCTGGTACTGTTGGTAAACAACTTGGACTTCGAAGTATTAGGTCGAAATTATGTAATTTTGATAAATAGTTTCTTCCGAAGTGACATCTCCATTGCGTAATTTGTTATTTTATCTATTATTTCTTTTGGAATCTCACCTATTTCTCTAGAATCAAATACTGTAACATTTGATTTTTTGTCATGAAAATAGTCTATTAATGGTATGTTGCTCACACCTAAGCCTATTATAGCTACTTTTTTATTTTTTATGTACTGTTCAAATTCTTTTAATTTTTCATTTTCATATTCCAATTTGAATTCTTCCCTTCTTTTTTCATTATATGTTTCTTTTTTTAATTTTGTACATTACTTTCACATATTAGCATATTTTTTTTATTTTTACAAGCTTAATGTATGATTTTTAAAATTTGGTCAATAATATTTATATATTAAATTAAACGGAGGTGTTTAATATGGCAAAAAATAAAAACAAAAAAAATAACAAAAATAATCAAAACCAGAATCAAAATAACTCAAATAACGATACAAATAATCAATAAAATTGGTTATTTCGCAAAAGGGTTTGACCCTTTTGCGAAATTATATTAATTTACCTCATTATTCCCAAAATTAATCCTATTATTACAATTGTCCTTAGACTTTCTTTTGTAAATATATCTCCAAATAGTTCTTCAGATCTTGCTGCTTCTTCTTCAACTTTTTGGCTATCATCTATAATATCTATTGTATATGATTCTATACTTTCCGCAGTGAAATTAACAGCAAATTTTTTTGGCTCATTATAATTTGTATTTTCTATTTTTAAATATTTTGTTGCTGTTAAAATGTCACTTTTATTATATATCTCTACTTTTATATATTTTCCATTCAAATCATTTTCTTGTGTACTTGTTACTTCACCATATATTCTTCCATTTACTTTTGTTGCTTGTGCTAACTTGATTTCCATTTGTGTTGGTATATCTTGTTTTGCTGTTATATCTTCATATGTTGCATTTAATCCAACATATGTACAAAACATTGTAAATATGTAAAAACCTATTATCCAAAGAATATATTTTCTAAAAGTTTTTAATCTTCCCATTTTTTCCATTCCTTTCTGAAGGCACAAATATGGTTAAAAAAGAACTAATTTTTTTCACCTTTCATCCCCTATCTTATTCATTATAACAAAATATACCATTTTTTTCAATAGATATAGTACACGTGTACTGATTTTTATCCCTTTTTTGTATACAATAAACATAAAATAAATGAAAGGATCTAGTATATATGGAGAAACTAAAAATCGAAAAAAGTTCTAAAACTAGTAACAGTGTAACTCGCACTATTAGAATTAGTGGTGCTACATTTGATAAAATAAGTGAATTAGCTGATAAAAATGAAGTTAGTTTTAACTGTGTAATTAACCAAATTATTGAATTTGGTCTAAGTAATCTTGAAAATGATCAAAACTAAAAATTCATACCAATAGATTGGCAAAAAGGACACATTTTTGTGTCCTTTTTTCTATTTATTTATTTCTTCTACAAACATTTTATTTAACATTTGCGGATTAGCTTTTCCCTTAGTTGCCTTCATTGCTTGACCTACTAAAAATCCTAAAGCTCTATCTTTACCAGCTTTAAAGTCTGCTACTGATTGTGGATTATCCATTAATACTTTTTGAACAACTTCTTTTATTGCTCCTTCATCTGAGATTTGTATCCACCCTTTTTCTTTTATTATTTCTTCTGGCTCTCTCGGATTTTCAAACATTTCTGTTAATACCTTTTTAGCAATACTTGAACTTATTGTCCCTTTATCTATTAAAGTGACTAAATCTGCTAAATGCTTTGATGTAAATGGAATTTCGTTAGGTTCCATTTCCTTTTCATTTAGTATCCTTGAAATATCAGAAATTATCCAATTACTTACTGCTTTATGATTTTTACAAATCTCACTTGCTTCTTCAAATAAATTTGATAAATATTTTGAAGAAACTATAATTCCAGCATCTTTTTCAGACATTTTATATTCATTTATATATCGGTTGTGCCTACTTTCTGGTAGTTCTGGTAAACTATCTTTTATATTTTGAATATATTCTTTAGAAAGTTTAATTGCCACTAAATCTGGATCTGGAAAATATCTATAATCTTGAGCATCTTCTTTATCTCTCATCGAAAAAGTTTTTCCAGATACTTCATCCCATCTTAGAGATTCTTGTTCTATTTTTCCGCCATCTTCTAGTATGTCTATTTGTCTTTCTATTTCATACTCAATTGCTCTTGTTATACTTCTAAATGAATTCATATTTTTCATTTCTGTACGTGTTCCAAGTTTTGTGTCTGTTTTCTTTTTCACAGACACATTGACATCTGCTCTAAATGATCCTTCTTGCATTTTGCAATCTGATACTTCTATATATTCTAGTATTGATTTTAATTTCTTTAAATATTTATCTACTTCTTCAGTTGATGATAAATCTGGTTCTGAAACTATTTCTATTAATGGAACTCCTGCTCTGTTTAAGTCAACTAGTGTTCCTCCTCCAAATTCATCATGATTTAGTTTTCCTGCATCTTCTTCTATATGAATTCTTAAAATTCTAATTTTCTTTTTATTTCCATCTTGTGTATCTATTTCTATATATCCATGTTCACAAAGTGGTTTATCATATTGTGAAATTTGATATGCCTTTGGTAAATCTGGATAAAAATAATTTTTTCTATCATTTTTACTATTTTCTGATATTTCACAGTTTGTTGCTAATCCTGCTTTTACGGCATATTCTACTACTTTTTCGTTTAGTACTGGTAGTGTTCCTGGCATTCCCATACATATTGGACATGTTTGTGTATTTGGAGCTGCACCAAACTTTGTTGGACAACTGCAAAATATTTTTGTTTTTGTTGATAATTCTGCATGGACTTCTAGTCCTATAACTACTTCATAATCTTGTCTTGACATTATCTCTCCTCCTTTTTTCGGTGAATCACTTTATAAATTTTGGTTGATATTTTTCTCTAAATTTAAAGTCTTGCTCAAAAGTATAAGCTGCATTTAAAATTGTCTCTTCTTTAAATCTATTTCCTATCAATTGCATACCTATTGGCATACCTTTGCTATCAACTCCACAAGGGATTGATATTCCTGGAAGTCCTGCAATGTTTACAGAAACTGTACATATATCTGCTAAATACATTTCTAGTGGATTATTTGATTTAGAACCTATATCAAAACTTACAGTTGGTGATGTTGGTGTTAATATTACATCATATTTTTCAAATGCTTTATTAAATTCATTCATAACTAATGTACGAACTTGTTGAGCTTTTTTATAATAAGCATCATAATATCCTGATGATAATACATATGTTCCTAAAATTATTCTTCTTTTTACTTCTGATCCAAATCCCTCACTTCTTGATTTTTTATATAATTCTTTTAGGTTCTTATATTCTTTTGTCCTATATGTGTATCTAATTCCATCAAATCTTCCCAAATTTGAACTTGCTTCTGCACAAGCAATTATATAATATGTGGCTAATGAATATTTAGCAACATCTAATGAAAATTCTTCAACTTCTGCTCCTAATTCTTTATATCTTTCAATTGATTTATATAAAGTATCTTTTACTTCTTTATTTATTCCCTCAGCATAAAATTCTTTTGGTACACCAATCTTTAATCCTTTTACATCATTTTTTAAACATTTTGTATAGTCTTTCTTTTCGATGTCTTCTGATGTTGTATCTTTTTCGTCATGGTCAGCTATTATATTTAATAACATTGCCGCATCTTGTACATCCTTTGTTATTGGTCCTATTTGATCTAATGATGATGCAAATGCAACTAGTCCGTATCTTGAAACTAGTCCATATGTTGGTTTTAATCCTACAACTCCACAAAAGCTTGCTGGTTGTCTTATTGATCCACCTGTATCAGTTCCTAATGCCCATGGTACCATATTACTTGCTACTGCTGCTGCACTTCCTCCTGATGAACCACCTGGTACTTTATTTAAATTCCATGGATTTTTAGTTTTCTTAAAATATGAATATTCTGTCGAACCTCCCATTGCGAATTCATCCATATTTAGTTTTCCTAAAGAAATTATATTTTTCTCTTTCAAATTTTCAATAACAGTTGCATCATATGGTGAGATGAAATTTTCTAGCATCTTAGATGCACATGTAGTTTTTGTTCCTTTCATACATATATTGTCTTTTATTCCTATTGGTATCCCTGCAAATTCTCCTGTCATCTCTTTTTTTTGAATTTTTTCTTCTACTTTTTTTGCTTTTTCTTTTGCTTCATCTAAATATGTTGTTATAAAAGCTGCTACTTCTGGCTCTTTTTCTTTAATTCTATCACAATAAGCATTAGTAATTTCCGTTACTGTAAGCTCTTTATTTTTTAATTTTTCTTGCAATTCATGAACTGTTAAATCTGTAATATTCATCCAAATTTACCTCCTTTTTTCATAATTTTTTTCATTGGGGTCGGTTCTTTTCGCAAAAGGGTCGTTTCCTTTTGCAAAAAGAACTGTCCCAAATGAAAAAAAATTAGTTGATTACTTTTGGTAGCTTAAACATATTTTGTTCTACTTCTACACTATTTTTAAGTAATGCTTCATTATCTTCAAATACTTTTACTTCATCTTTTCTAAATCTGTTTTTCGCATTTCCTGCGCCTATTGTTATGTCTAACCCTGCTACTGGAGCATTATTTACGATATTTGCAAAATTTAATATTTCTTCTAAATGAAGTAAATATTCTTCTATTTCTTCATCTTTTAATGTTAATTGTGCTAAATTTGCAATATGCAATATCTCTTCTTTTGATACACTCATTTTAGATCCTCCTTTTTTTTACATATTATTTTATTATCTCTATGTGAACATCTCTTAGCTGCCCTCTTTTTACAATTCCAGGTGCTCCCATCATTACATCTTCTGCTTTACTATTTAATGGAAAAGCAATTACTTCTCTTATTGTTTTGGCATTTGTTAATAGCATTAACATTCTATCTATTCCTGGTGCTATTCCTGCATGTGGAGGTGCTCCGAATTGGAAAGCTGTATATAAAGCTCCAAATTTTGTTTTTACTTCTTCTTCTGTATATCCTGCTATTTGAAATGCTTTTAACATAATTTCGATATTATGATTTCTTACAGCTCCTGAAGATAGTTCTATTCCATTACATACAATATCATATTGATAAGCTAATATTTCTAATGGATTTGGATTATTTAATGCTTCCATACCTCCTTGTGGCATTGAAAATGGGTTGTGACTAAATCCTATTTTTCCATTTTCTCCTTCTTCAAACATTGGAAAATCTACAATCCAACAGAATTTGAAGACATTTTCATCTATTAATTTTAATCTTTTACCTAATTCATCTCTTATTTGTCCTGCAAGCTCTGTAGCTCTTTTTTTATTATCTGCAATAAAGAATATTGTGTCTTGTGGTTTTAAATCTGCTAGTTTTATTAGCTCTTTCTTTAAATCTTCTGGTATGAATTTATCTATTGGGCCCTTGAAACTTAAGTCTTCTTGAATTTCTAAATATCCTAGTCCCTTCATTCCTATACTCATTGCATAATCCAACATTTTTTCATGGAATCCTTTTGACATATGACCAGATACTTTAATCGCTCTTACTGTTCTTCCAATAAATGCTTTAAATGTGCATTTACTGAAAAATTCTGATAAGTCTATTATATAAAGTGGATTTCTTAGGTCTGGTTTGTCTGTTCCGTATTTTATTAGTGACTCTTTATACGAAATTCTTGGGAATGGGTATTCTCCAATTTTTTTTGTTGAAAATTTTTTAAATGTATTATATATTACAGGTTCTATCACTTTAAATACCTCTTCTTGACTACTAAATGCCATTTCCATATCTAATTGATAAAATTCTCCTGGCGCTCTATCTGCTCTTGCGTCTTCATCTCTAAAACATGGTGCTATTTGGAAGTATTTGTCTATTCCTGATACCATTAGTAATTGCTTAAATTGTTGTGGTGCTTGAGGTAATGCATAAAATTTTCCTTTATGAAGTCTACTTGGTACTAAATAATCTCTTGCTCCTTCTGGAGATGATGATGTAAGTATAGGTGTTTGTACTTCTAAAAAGCCTTGTTCTATCATCTGACTTCTTAAAAATTGTATTACTTTTGCTCTTAATATTAGATTTTCTTGTAATTTTTTATTTCTTAAGTCTAAATATCTATATTTCAATCTTACATCTTCTCTTACTTCCCTATTTGAATTTAACTCAAATGGTAATTTCATTGTTCTTTTTCCTAGGACTTTTATCTCTTCAATATAGATTTCTACTTTTCCCGTTTTTATTTTTAAGTTTATTGTATCTTCTGATCTTTTTCTAACTGTTCCATATACACTAACTGTTGATTCTATTGGAATATGTGATACAACATCTACATCTTGAGAATCTTTTGATGTTACAACTTGTGTTATTCCATACATATCTCTTATGTCTAAAAAAACCAAACCTCCTAAATCTCTTATTGTGTCGACAAATCCTGCTATTCTAATCTTTTTTCCAACATCCTCTAAGGAAATGTCATTGCAAGTATGTGTTCTAAATTCACTCATTTTATCTTCTCTCCTTTTAAACTTAGTTTTCTTAGCAGAAAAACAAAAATCGTCCTCTGCTAAAATGCAGGGACGAATAATTTATATCCGCGGTACCACCCAAGCTTGAAAGTTCTACCGTTAAAATTCTCTTTATTACGGTCTTGTAGAAGCTCATAGTTTGCCTTAATGAGACTTATTACAATTTAAAACCTTTCCTCTTTTTAATATTGCTCCAATGTGTTTCAGTCTTAGTCTGTTTTTCTAAAAGGGCTTTCAGCCTATGACCCTTAATCTCTACTAGTAACTTGGACCACCTTTGCATCTTCATCGCAATTTTTCATATATATTATACCCATTTTTTGTATTTGTCAATACAATTTCTCAATTTTTATCTAATTGTTCCTTCTCTTTCTTTTAATAACTGTATTTTTTCATATAAATTAGTTAAATATTCTCTATTATTTTTATTATCTTTTACTTTATCTATTAATATATCCATTTTATCTAATTGTGAAATTCCTTGTCTTTGTATTTCATAATTTGTGGAATTTGCCTTAAAATATATTTCTGTCCTTTTATCTTTTAAATAATTTAGTACTTGTTCAAAATAATTAGGTATTTCGGCTTTTTTACTGATTGTTGGTTTTATATCTACTTTTATTACATCTTTGAATGTTTTTTCTTTGTTTCGAATTTTAGTGACTTTTGTTTGAGGCTTTTCTTTTTTTTGGGTAGTCTTTATACTATCTTCTTTCTGTACTTTGCTTTTTGTTTTTGCTGCAGCTTGTTTTTCTGCTTTTTTCTTTTCTTGTTTTTCTTCTTGTATTTGTTGTTCATATTGTGCTTTTAATTTATCATCTATTTCCCAAATTAATATTTCATCATAAAAATAGAAGTCAAATATCTTTATTTTTTTGCTTTCTATTCTTTGCATAATTATATTTAAAGTTTTGTTTTCTTCTGAGCTTGGATTCTCTTTTTTATATTTTTTTATTAGTTGTTTTGCTACATTTATATAGCCCATTCTTTCATATATTGCCAATAACATACATGTTCTTTCAAATTTTGATATTTTGCTATTTTTTGCTATTTCTTCTATGTCGTTTTTAGTTATTCTATTATAATATAGTTTGGTTTTTATTTGATTCAAGAATTCTTGATTTACTTTTATGTTTTCTTTTGGCTCTTCAAAAATTTTGATAATATTTTTCAATTGATTTTGAATTATTTGATCATTCTTAAACTCTGGTCTTTGACCTATTTTTTCTGCTTCATCAAAATTTCCCTCTCTTATATAAATTGTTACCAGTTGTGATTGGATTGGTGTTTTGTCTATAAACTCTGGTCTTTTACATATTTCTTTAGCTTTTTCTAACTCTCCTTCTTGCATATATATTGTTATCAGCTGTGATTGGATTGGCGCATTATTTATAAACTCTGGTCTTTGGCTTATTTCTTTAGCTTTTTTTAGCTTTCCTTCTTGCATATATATTGTTATCAGCTGTGATTGGATTGGTGTATAATTTATAAACTCTGGTCTTTGGCATATTTCTTTAGCTTTTTTTAGCTTTCCTTCTTGCATATATATTGTTATCAGCTGTGATTGGATTGGCGCATTATTTATAAACTCTGACCTTTGACACAATTTCTCCGCTTGTATATATTGTTTCTGTTGTATAAAGATTCCTACTCTTTGTGATTGTATTACTGAATCATAAGGATATTGTTCTGTTAATTTAAGTGCTTCATCAAATTTTTTTTCCTTTCTTAATTTTTTTATTTTTTTACTTGCTTCTATTTCTTCATATCTTTTTTCTATATCTCTTTCTTCATTGTTTTTTGCCTCTCTATCTCTTCCCACACTCTCTGTTGTTTGGCTTTTATTCTGTTCATTATTTATACCTTCCTTTTTCCATTTATAAATTGTTGATAAACTGATATTCATTTGTTCACTAATTTCTTTTGCACTTTGATTTTTTAATCTTTCTATCACTTCATTTTTAACATCTACTGAATAAGCCATTTTTTTATATCCTTCCTAAAATTTGTCAACATAATATCACAGAATCTTCTTTTTTGCAATATGTACAATTGGAACCAGGTCTTTTTTGTCAATAAAAAGTATAATATCACTATTTTTGTAAATAATAATATAATAAATATAAATACATTATATTGACAATAGCTTTACAATATGTTAAGATAATAAATGAAAAGAGGTGATTTATATGGCGCAAACATTAATTAATTTTAGGATAGATGAAAACACAAAAAAACAAATGGAACAAATATGTAACGAATTAGGTATAACAATGACTACTGCTTTTAATATATTCGCAAAAAAAATGATACGAGAAAAAAGAATACCTTTTGATGTTTCTATTGATCCATTCTATTCTGAGAATAATATTAAAGCTATTAAAGAATCTATAGAACAATTAAAAGATGGAAAAGTAGTTGTTAAAACAATGGAAGAATTAAAGGAGATGGAAAATGAATAATATATCTTTTACTAGTAAGGCTTGGGAAGAATATTGTTATTGGCAATTACAAGACAAAAAAACATTAAAACGAATTAATTTATTATTAACAGATATCCAAAGAAATAATTTTGAAGGTATAGGAAAACCTGAACCATTAAAAGAAAATCTAAGTGGATTTTGGAGTAGAAGAATTGATGAAATTAATAGATTAGTCTATAAGATAGAGAACGAAGAAATAGTAATTATTCAATGTAAAGGTCACTATGAATAATTTGCACAATTGGGACCAGGTCTTTTTTACCCTGTACCAAAAAGAACCGGTCCTAATGGTTCCCTGCAACATAGCCTGTCGAATAGGCTATTTGTAAATTAAATCCCCCTGTATAGCTATCAACATCTAATATTTCACCTGCAAAATACAATCCTTTCACTTTTTTAGACTCCATTGTTTTAGGATTTACTTCTTTTATATTTATTCCACCAGAAGTTATAATAGCATCTTCTATTTTTCTAAAATCTTTTATTGTTATTTCAAAATTTTTTAAAATTTGAATTAAATGTTTTCTTTCTTGTTTTGTTATAGAATTTACTTGTTTTTCTGGATCTATTTTCGAATATTCTATTATTGTATTAATTAGTTTTTGTGGTAACAATTTATCTAAACTATTTTTAAAGTTTTTATTTTTAAATTCATTAAAATCTCTTAAAATTCTCTCATTTAATTTTTCTTCTGTTAAAGCTGGTTTTAAATCTATTGCTAGTTTTATTTGCTTGTTTTTTAATAACGTATCTATATTTTTATATCTTACAAGGTGAGCTGATCCACTTAATATTATTGGTCCTGAGACTCCAAAATGTGTAAATAACATTTCGCCAAAATCTTCATAAATTTCCTTATTTTTTGAAATATCTAATATTTTTATTTTTACATTTTTTAAACTTAACCCTTGTAATTCTTTATGCAAATTTTGTTCATATGTTTCTAATGGCACCAAAGATGGCTTTATTGGTGTTATTGTATGTCCTAGTTTTTGAGCTAATTTATAACCATCACCTGTTGAACCTGTTAATGGATAGCTTTTTCCTCCTGTTGCTAATATTACTTTATCTGCATTGATTTTTTCTTTTGTAGTCTTCACTCCACAAACTTTATTTTCATTATCAATTAAAATTTCTGTTACTGGACTCTCATAAAAAGTTTTTACCTTTAGTTCTTTTAGTTTTCTTTCAAAACATTTTAATACATCTTGAGCCTTATCTGTTACAGGAAAAATCCTATTTCCTCTTTCTTCTTTTACTTCTAATCCTTGCTCTTTAAAAAATTTTATTATATCTTGATTAGTAAAACTATTAAATGCACTATATAAAAACATTCCATTTCCTGGAGTGTTTTTTATAAATTCATCCATCGTTAAAGAAGATGTAATATTACATCTTCCTTTTCCTGTTATTAATAGTTTTCTACCTAAACTTTTATTTTTTTCTAATAAGAGAACCTCATTTCCTTTTTCACTTGCTGAAATTGCTGCCATCATTCCAGCAGGTCCTCCACCTATTACTACAACTTTCATTTAAAATATACTCCCTACAATAATACCTATAGCTGCTCCAACAAATACTTGGAGTGGTGTATGCCCTAATACCTCTACTAACCTCTCTTGAACTTGAACTCCTGTAAGTCCAGGTGTATCAATTATTTTGTTTAATAATCTTGCCTGTTTTCCAGCAGCTCTTCTTACTCCTGCTGCATCATACATAACTATACATGAAAATACAAAAGCTGCTGCAAATGCATAACTATCAAATCCTGCATTCCTACCTATTAGAACTGTAAGTGACATCACTACTGCTGAATGAGAACTCGGCATACCTCCTGCACCCAATATTCTTTTAAAATTAAATTTTTTAGTTGTAACTAAATCCCATAAAACTTTAAAAGCTTGTATTGCAAGCCATGTAAAAAATGGAATATAGATATATTTATTATGTATAAATTGTGATATTATCCCCATTTTGTTTTCCTTTCTATTCTTCTGTCGAAAAATCTTCTTCTTTTATTTCTCCATTATTTTCTAAAATGATTGTAATTCTTTTTTCTGTATCTTCTAAAAGTTTACTACATTCTTTTGAAATTTTCATTCCATCTTCAAACTTTTTTACCGAATCTTCTAAATTTAAGTCTCCCTTTTCTAGTTCATTGACTATTTTTTCTAATTCTTCCATCTTTTTCTCAAAACTGTTTTCTTTACTCATTATATGTTCCTTTCTATATTTATATATCTATTTTACACTAACTTCTTGTGTATTTACATTTACCTCATATTCAATTAATGTGGCTGTTGTTTCTTTACTCCTTACTGATATATTGTAAATATTGTCAGCTTGATTGTCTATTGTATAGTAAACAGAATCATCTTCTCCCCATTCTTCTTTTGCTAATTCTAATGCCTTTTCAGAATAATTTTCTGTACTTTCTTCACTTTCCTGATTTTCTTCATTTACTTGTGTTTCTTCTTCTCCTTGAATGTTTGCTTGGGTCTCGCTTTCTTTTATTGCATTTTCTAATGTTGCAACGTTTTCTTCTTGAACTTCATTTTCTATGATATTTTCTTCTTGAAGCATATTTTGATTATCTATGCTCACTTCTTGAGTATAGTCTATTTCATTGAATTTTTTTATTTGAATTGCTACAACTAATACAACAACTACTACTGCTATTATTGTACAAATAGCAACAATTTTTTTATTAACCATATTCCTCTCCTTCCCATAATAAAAGATTGAAATAAGATTTATTTTAAAGTATTTCTGCTTTTTTACTTCCGTCTGAGAATCTTAACTCTATTTGTTCACCTTTTTTTAAATCTTTACTTGTTTTAACTATTGCATTATCTTTCTGAATTATCGCATATCCTCTAGCTAATGTTTTTAATGGACTTAATGCATCTAATTTTAAGACATTTGCCTGGAATATTTTTTCGGCTTCTTTTTGCTTTAAAATAATAGAATTTTCCATTTGTTTTATTAATTTATCTAAATTTAAATAGTTGTTTTGCATATTTTGTAATGGATCTTTAAAAGCTTTTGAATTCATTAAATTTTTATATCTTAATTTCATAAATTCTAATTTTTTATTCAAAGCTAATCTAGCTCTATCTTTTAATGTATGTACTCTATTATTTAATTCATATATATCTGGATTTGCAAGTTCTGCTGCTGCAGATGGTGTTGGTGCTCTTAAATCTGCGACAAAGTCTGCTATCGTAAAATCTGTTTCATGACCTACTGCTGAAATTATAGGAATTTCAGATGCATAAATAGCCCTTGCAACTATTTCTTCATTAAATGGCCATAAATCTTCTAAGGATCCTCCGCCTCTAGCTAAAATTATTACATCTGCCAATTTTTTTTCATTCATAGTTTGGATCCCTTTTACTATTTCCTTAGCAGCTCCTGGGCCTTGTACAGGTACTGGCAAAAGCCTTATGTAGCAATTTGGATTTCTTCTTGTGGATACATTTATTATATCTCTTATTACTGCTCCAGTTTGTGATGATAAGACTCCTATTACTTTTGGAGTTAATGGTATTTTCTTTTTGTGTGAGCTATCAAATAAACCTTCTTTTTCTAGTGCCTCTTTTAACTT
Organism: uncultured Clostridia bacterium; assembly: GCA_944386695.1. GTDB lineage: Bacteria > Bacillota > Clostridia > TANB77 > CAG-508 > CAG-269. The sequence goes on from CALXCB010000005.1 coordinate 45,475, forward strand.
TTCATAAGCGGCATATAAATCTCCGTATTCCTTGTTCTTGCATTGCTTTTACATATATTTGATATATTCCATCTCTTTCAAATACTGAAACTCCACCAAAAACTATAACTTTCATTCCGTCTTTTGGTTTGAAATTTACTCTTTGGCTATATGATTTAAACATTACACATTTTATTAAAGATTTTTCATCTTTCAATGTAAAATAATAATGACCTGTATAATGTGCTTTAAAATTCGATATTTCTCCTTTTACTACTACAGCATTTAAACCTTCGTCTTTTGCTATTTTGTCTTTTATATATAAATTTAAATCTGATACTGTGACAGCCATAGCTTCGTAATTCATTTATTTTATCCTTCTTTCTAATATTTTTTATTCTATAATAGATATGGACAAATCTAAAACTACTGTTTTAGACTTGTCCTTGTATAGTTAGAGAAATATTCACTCTTCCATTTCTTTTACAACTTTTGCTAAAGCACCATTTATAAATTTGCCTGATTTATCTTCACCATATTTTTTAGCTAATTCAATAACTTCATTAATTTCAACTTTATATGGAATGTCTTTATATTTTATCTCATATATTGCAAGTTTTAGCAAGCTTAAATTTATTTTAGAAATTCTTTCAATTTTCCAATCTTCTGTTAAAGAATCTTCTATTGTTTTATTTATATCTTTTTCATTCTCTTTTATCCCATATATACAGTCAGATATGTAGTCAATAGCTTCTTTGTTTTTAATTTCGTTATTTTGTGCATATAATTCTATTTGCTCTTCTAAATCCACTTCTGTTTGAATCTCTAAACTATATATTAATTTAAATGCCAATTCTCTTATTTCAGATCTTTTCATCGTTCAATTATAACCCCTTTATATCCTGTCTATAAATGCTTTTATTTTATCTTTTACATATTCTTTATTTTGTTGTATATAATTTCCTACAATTGCTCCTATAACTATTAATATAATTGCTATAATTAAACTATAAAGTCTTGTAATTAAAATTAATATAGCAATTATAACACCTATTATTGCACCTTTATAATTTTCCCAAAAATCATGTAAATTTCCCATTTAATGTCCTTTCTAAATTTGTAAAAAATATTACAAAATTTAATTTTGATTTGTATTATTCTGCTCTGTAGCTATATTTGTTATTTTTACATTGACTTCTTTTACATCTAAGTCTGATGTTTTCTTTATTTCTTCTTTTATTTTATTTTGCATACTTAAAGTAAGTTCTTTTATTACAACATTACTACTTACAACTAAATTAACATTAACTATTAAATTATTGAAATTGTCTAATTCTGTTGATACTGATACGTCAGTTATACTATTAAATCCTTGTACTGCCGACATAACAATATTTTCTATTGTAGCTTTAGATATTAAAAGTTTTCCATTATCGTTTTGCATTAAAATTCCACTTTTCGACTTTGGTTGGTCTGATGAACTGAAGAAAATTGCTTTTAAACTACAAATTAAACATATTAATGCTATAGCTAATACTATTTTTGATGCTTTATCTTGATATAACAATAATGTTACAAATCTTTCTACTGTAGTAAAGTTTACTATACCTGTTATAACACAAATTAATAATATTGATTGTAAAAATATTATTACTGAAAATAATACTAATATTATTTTATCTATTTTTTTCATTTTTTATTTCTGTTAGTTAAAATTTTAATCTAACATTCTCCTTTCTTATTAATTTTGTTTTTATTTTTAATTTATAAATTTTCTTGTTGATCGCTTTCGCCTTCGTTCTTTTCTTTTGAATCTTCAGATAGTAAGCTTTCTGTATTTACTCCTTGAACATGAACATTAACTTCTTCTACTTTTAAACCTGTCATATTTTCAACTGCTGTTCTTACTCTGTTTTGAATTTCGAATGCCACATCTGGAATTCTTGCTCCGTATTCTACTATTATGTTTACATCTATTTTTGTTTTATTTTCATCAACGTCCACTTTTATTCCTTTTGCTAAGTTTTTCTTTCCTTTTAGTACTTCTGTAATTCCTCCTGCAAATCCTCCTGCCATTCCATATACTCCTTCAACTTCTGAAACGGCAACTCCTGCTATTACTGCTATTACATCACTAGCTATTTTTATCCCCTCTGTTCCATTTTCTATTTCGTTAACTTCTTGCATTTCTTCATTTTTATTTTCTTCCATAACTTTTTCCTCCTTAATAATTATTGATACTAGTAGTATACCAATTTTTTTTAAATTTTACAACTGTTTTTGCGAATTTTTTTTAAGAACCTTTTTTCATTGGGGTCGGTTCCTTTTGCGAAAAGAAACGACCCTTTTGAAAAATTTAATATTTTTTTACATAATGAATTACTACTTGTATTTCTTTTGAGCTAGATTCTAATTTTCCTTTTATAAAAACTACTTTTTTTAAATAATCATTTCGTAATATATAATCAGCTATTTCATCATAACAAATAGCCTTTATAATATTTCCATCTAAAAGCTTCACTTTCATAGCTATTCTGGATTTTCTGTCATTTTTTGAATCTATTATAAATTTAAATTTTTCTATTTCTAATATCTCCCCCATTAAAAAAACTATATTCATTTTTTTAGTTCCTTTCAAATTTATTTTTCATTGGGGACAGACCCTTTCGCAAAAGGGTCTGTCCCCAATGAGAAATGATCTGTCCCCAATGAAAAATAATATAGTAGCTATTCATTTACTTTGTTTTTCAAATTTTTTACGTTTGCAATTTTAATATAGCCAAAATGTCCACATAAGTATCTATATGCCTCATTAGTTGACATTTTGCCTTTTTTAATTTGATTTTCAAGATATTTTACTTTATTTTTTAAATTTCTTTTTCCTCTGTCTCTAATTTTCAATCTATATTCATTTATCTTATATCCACAAAAGTTTACTCCTTGCTTTGATTTAAAAATTTGTGTTTTACTATTTAGTGTTAGCTTTAAATTGTCTTCTAAGAATGTTTTTATTTTTTCTAAAACTTCTTTTGCCTCTTTCTTTGTTCTTAGAAGTATAATTGTATCATCCATATATCTAAAATAATACTTACACTTTAATATATGTTTTGCATATTGATCCACTTCGTTTAGATATATATTTGCTAATGTTTGTGATGTATAATTTCCTATTGGTAATCCTTTTTTATCTTTTGTGGAATAAATGATTTTGTTCATAAGATTTAATAGCTTTTTATCTTTTATTTTTCTTTTTAATATATTGATTAAAATAGATTTATCTATATTTTGAAAATATTTTGAAACATCCATTTTTAAAATATAATAGTCTTCCCATATTTTTTTACAATGCTTCATTGCTTTTTGTACATCTAATGCTGCCATATGCATACCTCTGTTTTTTATGCAGGCATATGTTGTACTAATAAATTGTGTCTCAAAATATGGTTTTAGAAAACTATCTACTACCCATCTATGTACAACTCTATCCATATATCTAGAAGCTTGTATGACTCTTTCTTTTGGAATTGTAATTTTAAATATTCTATAACCTCCATGTTGATATTGTCCTGTTTTTAATTGTTCTAAAAGCCATTGTATATATTCTTCTTTCTTTAAGTCAAATAAAATTACTTCTCTTTTTGTTGTTTTCCCTTTTCTAGATAATCTATGAGCTCTCATTAGATTTTTATATGTTAGATATTTATCAAATTGATTCCTTATAGTTTTTGCCATAGAATTTTATTAATCCTCCATTTATTTTTCCAATTTCACTTAACAGATCTAATGAAACTTTGAATTTTTTTTCGTCTATCCATCTATTATTTTTCATGATTCTTAAATAAATTCTTTGTATTTGTACTAAAGTATCAATTTCTATTGTATGAGTATATCTTTTTTCTAATGGTTCTTTACTTAAGTAAATTATTTCACTCATCATTTTATATAAACTTGTTTTATATTCTGTTCCAATACTAAATTTTTCTGTTCTAGGCAGTTTGAATATTAAATCTAACATATATTGTATATACTTTTCTGTCTTTGGAATTATTGATAGTGTTTTATTTTCTATTTGCCTTTCTTCTAATGGATTATATTGCTCCAAATTATTGTACTCCTTTTATTTAGACTTTTGTAAAACTTGTTATAATTTTTATATTGTAAATATTTAAATATAAAACCCAAAAGAGTAAGATTAAAACATTTACTCTTTTGGGCTCAAAATACATACATTTGTCCTTCTCGTAGAACTACTAGCACATATTTTGATGATTCATTTTTACCTATATTAGGAAGGAATAAATCTCTTTAAT
>CALXCB010000006.1 GCA_944386695.1 uncultured Clostridia bacterium
TCATTTCAATCTAACGGAATTGCTGAAGTTTTCATACAGTGATCACTCCACTAACTGTGAATGGTAACACAAAATTTAAATAAATTAATTATTTTTTTCAATAATGTTTGATTTATTGTCAAAAAATGATACAATATAAAATAAATAAAAAACAAGGAGAGACGATATGGAAGAAAAATGTGTTAATCAAAAAGTAGCAACAGAAACAAAAGAAATATTAGAAAGATACCCAAAAGAAAAAGATCAATTAATTATGATTTTAAACGATGTACAAGAAAAATATGGCTATATACCTAAACAAGCACAAATGGTTATCTCTGAAGAATTATCAATACCAATGGCAGAGATATATGGAGTCATAACATTTTATTCAAGATTTACTTTAGCACCAAAAGGAAAATACAATATATCAATTTGTCTGGGAACAGCATGTTATGTAAAAGGATCACAAAAATTATTAGATAGAGCAAAAGAAAGATTAAAAATTGAGCCAGGAGAAGTAACACCAGACGGAAAGTTTTCTTTAGATGATGTAAGGTGTGTAGGGGCATGTGGTTTAGCGCCAGTATTTATGGTAAATGATGAAGTATATGGAAATGCAACAGTAAAAGGATTTGATGAAGTAATTGATAAATATATGAAAGAATAAAAGGAGGTAATCCATGAAAACAATTGAGGAAATAGAAAAAATAAGAAGTGAGAAAAGAAAAGAATTAGAATTAAGAGTAAATACTCAAGCAGATACAAGAGAAAAACATATATTAGTATGTAGAGGAACAGGTTGTACATCTTCTAAATCTCCTAAAATAATAGAAAACTTTAGAAAAATAATAGAAGAAAAAAATATTCAAAATGTAAGAGTAATACAGACTGGTTGTTTTGGCTTATGTGCAAAAGGTCCAATTGTTATTATAAGACCAGAAGAAACATTTTATGCTCATGTAAAACCAGAAGATTGTGAAGAAATTATTGAGTCACATATTTGTAATGGAAAAAAAGTAGAAAGACTGTTATGTAAAGATGTTGATGGAACAATAGTTAATAAACTAGACGATTTAAATTTCTATAAAAAACAAAAAAGAATAGCATTAAAAAATTGTGGTGTAATAGATCCAGAAAATATAGATGAATATATAGCTTTTGATGGATATAAAGCTATAGAAAAAGTACTAACAGGTATGAATCAAGAGGAAGTAATAGATATTATTTCAAAATCAGGATTAAGAGGTCGTGGAGGAGCAGGATTCCCAACAGGTAAAAAATGGAGTTTTGCTAAAGCAGAAGAAAGTGATCAAAAATATATAGTATGTAATGCAGATGAGGGAGATCCAGGAGCATTTATGGATAGAAGTATTCTAGAAGGAGATCCACATTGTGTATTAGAGGCAATGACAATTGCAGGATTTGCAATAGGAGCAAATCAAGGATATATATATGTAAGAGCAGAATACCCAATAGCTGTGCAAAGACTAAAAATAGCAATAAAGCAAGCAAGAGAATATGGTTTACTTGGAGATAATATATTAGGTACAGGATTTAATTTTGACATAGATATAAGACTTGGTGCAGGAGCTTTTGTTTGCGGAGAAGAAACAGCTCTTTTAGAATCAATAGAAGGAAAAAGAGGTCAGCCAAGAGTAAAACCTCCATATCCTGCAAGTAAGGGATTATTCGGCAAACCAACAGTTATCAATAATGTAGAAACATTAGCTAATATAACAAAAATAATTTTAAATGGTGCTGAATGGTATTCAAGTATAGGAACAGAAAAATCAAAAGGAACAAAAGTATTTGCACTTGGAGGAAATGTAAATAATGTAGGATTAGTAGAAGTACCTATGGGAACAACACTTCGTGAAATTGTATATGATATAGGTGGGGGGATTCCAAATGGAAGAGGATTTAAAGCAGCTCAAACAGGAGGACCATCAGGAGGTTGTATACCAGCAGAGCATTTAGATACACCTATTGACTATGAATCTTTAGCAAGTATTGGTTCAATGATGGGGTCAGGTGGACTAATTGTTATGGATGATACAAAATGTATGGTATCTCTTGCTAAATTCTATTTAGAGTTTACAGTAAAAGAAAGTTGTGGAAAGTGTACTCCTTGTAGAATTGGAACCAAAAGAATGTTAGAAATATTAGAAAAATTATGTGTTGGAGAAGGAGATGAATATGATATTTATAGATTAGAGAAGTTAGCTGTAAATATAAAAAAGGCAAGTGTTTGTGGATTAGGGCAAAGTGCACCAAACCCAGTAATAAGTACACTAAAATACTTTAGAGAAGAATTTAGGCAACATGCATTATTAAAAGAATGTAGAACAAATGAATGTAAAGCTTTATCAAAAATAGAAATAGATCCTGAAAAATGCAAAGCTTGTGGACTATGTCAAAGAAATTGTCCTGTTCAAGCAATAGAGGGAGAAGCAAGGGAAAAGAGAGTAATTAATCAAGAAAAATGTATAAAATGTGGAACTTGTATAACAAGTTGTCCATTCCATGCAATTAGATAATGACAAAAGGGACCGGGTCTTTTTTGTACATTTTTCAAAAGGGTCGTTTCCTTTTGCAAAAAGAACCGACCCCAATGAAAAATATAAATGAAAGGAAAAGTGAAATATGGATGAAGAAATTGTTACACTAACTATAGATGGAGTAGAAGTAAAAGCTAAAAAAGGAACAACAATATTACAAGCAGCAAAAGAATCAGGGATAGATATACCAACATTGTGTTTTTTAAAAGACATAAATGAAATGGGAGATTGTAGAATGTGTATAGTAGAGGTAGAAGGAAGAAAAGGATTTGCTACTTCATGTATACAAACAGTAGAAGAAGGAATGGTAGTGCATACTCATACGCCAAATGTATTAGAAGCAAGACATGTAATACTTGATTTAATAATATCTAATCATGCAAAAGATTGTTTAACTTGTACTCGTTCGGGAAATTGTGAATTACAAGAATTAGCTGTAAAATTTAATATACAAAATGTAGAATTTCCTGGAGAAATGACTAAACATAAAGTGGATGATAAATCACCTGCTATAGTTAGAGATTTTAATAAATGTATATTATGTAGAAGATGTATTTCAACATGTAAGAATGTACAAGAAATAGGAGCTATAGATTGTATTGAAAGAGGTTTCGAATCTTGTATATCAACTACATATGACCATAGTTTAAATGATGTTGACTGCACATTTTGTGGTCAATGTATTGAAAGTTGTCCAACAGGAGCATTACATGAAAAAGAGTCAATAAATGATGTTTGGGTAAAAGTTAAAGATCCAGATACATATGTAGTAGTTCAAACAGCACCAGCAGTAAGAGTAGCATTAGGTGAAGAATTTGGAATGCCTATAGGTACAAATGTAAAAGGAAAAATGGTAACAGCACTAAAAAGAATAGGATTTGACAAAGTTTTTGATACAAATACAGGGGCAGATCTTACTATAATGGAAGAAGCTAATGAATTTGTAGAAAGAGTACAAAACAATGGAGTATTACCTATGATTACATCTTGTAGTCCAGGATGGGTACGTTTTGCTGAAAAAAATTATGGCGATCTTTTAGATCATTTATCAAGTTGTAAATCACCACATCAAATGTTTGGTGCAATTATAAAATCATATTTTGCTGAAAAATATGGAATAGATAAAAATAAAATATGTACAGTATCTGTTATGCCATGTATTGCTAAAAAATATGAATGTAGTAGACCTGAAATGGAAGTAGATGGTCTAAGAGATGTAGATTATGTAATTACTACAAGAGAGTTAGCTAGAATGATAAAACAAGCAAATATTGAATTTACAGAATTAGAAGACAGCAATTTTGATGATCCTATGGGAGAGGCAAGTGGAGCTGGAGCAATTTTTGGAACAACAGGTGGAGTTATGGAAGCTGCAATAAGAACAGCTGTAGATACATTAGAAAATAAAGATGTAGGAAAAATTGAATATAAAGAAGTTCGTGGAGAAAAACAAATAAAAGAAGCAACTTTAAATATAGCTGGAAAAGAAATAAAAATAGCTGTTGCAAGTGGATTAGCAAATGCAAGAAAAATAATGGACCAAATAAGAAAAGGAGAGTCACCATATCATTTTGTAGAAATAATGGCATGCCCGGGAGGATGTGTTATGGGGGGTGGCCAACCAATTAAAAGTGCTAAAATAAGATCAACAGTTGATGTTAGAAAATTAAGAGCAGATAGTATATATGAAATTGATGAAAAAAGTGTAATAAGAAAGTCACATGAAAGTCCTGTAATGCAAAAATTATATGCTGAATATTTAGAAAAACCAGGAAGTCATTTGGCACATAAATATTTACATACTACATATACTCCAAAACCAAAATATAATATTAATTAAAAAATGGGGTGAAGATGGAAGCAATAAAAAATCGTGAAATAAAAGAAGTAAAAGAAGAATTAAATAAAAGTAAGAAAAAAATTATATTAGATATAATAACAAACAATTTAATATTTATAATAGGAAGTTTATTGTTAATATATAAAGGACTATTATTAAATACACTTTTGGAATTACAAATAACGGAAAACCTTGTTAAATATATCATTATGGTTTCATTACTTATTATGTGTTCTACAATAAATAACAAGAATAAATTTGGATATATATATTTGAATATTGTATATTTGATTGTTACAATTATAATATTTGCCGATTTTTTATATTATAATTATGCCACAAATTTCTTATCTTTTTATCAGATAGTAAATATACAATATAGCAAAGAAATTGCAAGTGGTTTATCTTGTATTATAAATACAAAAAGCATACTAATGTTTTTTGTAGACAATGTTTTGATGTTAATATTAAGTGTTTTTGCTTGTAGAAAATTTAAAAATACATATTATAGAAATAGAATTATGAAAATAATAATTATATTAGTAATAATTGTATTAAATATATTTTTTGTTAAAGAAAATATAAATGATATTTATCAGGCAAAGGGATATAATAAATCATTAATTATTCAAGATATCTCTATTTATTATTATCATTATGAAGATGCTAAAGACTATTTTTCAAGTTTATTGGGTAAAGAAAAAATAGACGAAGAAAAATTCCAAGCTGTATATGATAATTATATTAATGTGGAAAAAACACTAACAGATTATACAGGAATAGCACAAGATAGCAATGTTATAATTTTACAACTTGAAAGTTTAAATGAATATATAATAGGAAAACAAGTCAATGGAAAAGAAATAACACCAAATCTAAATAAGTTTTTTAATGATAATATTTATTGTAGTGACATGTATAACCAAGGACTTGGAAGTACTGCTGATTCAGAATTCGAAATGGAAAATTCAATGTATCCATTAGAAAACGGTTATGTTTTCCAAAAATATTATAATAATACATGGTTAGATATTTATTCAACACTTAGAGAAAATGGTTATTATACTTCTTTTATGCATCCAAATACAAGTACATTTTGGAATAGAGAAGAGGTTTATAACACAGGATATCAAGTAGATGAGTATAATGATATAAATAGCTTTCAAAATATTGAGCAAGCGGGAGAATTTTACTCAGATGAAGGATTTTTAGAAGAAGCGGTTCAAATAATGAATTCATACGAAGGAAAATTTTGTACGACTTTAGTAAGTGTTACTACTCATATACCATTTTATTTAGATGGAGTTTCAGATTTAGAAAATAAAGTAACAATAACACAAGATGATGTTAGTGAATTTGAGGACGAAACATTTAGAAATTATTTAATTTCTTGTAATTTTGTTGATTATGCTTTTGGTAAATTTATTCAGGAGCTAGAAGAAACAGGGTTAATAGAAAATAGTATATTAATTGTATATGGAGATCATGGAGCAAGTATATCAAATGTAGATGATATAGTTAAACTATATAATGAAAATGGAATAGAATATTCTGAATTTGAAGATTATATTAAAGAAGTACATATTCCATTTGGAATGAAAATCCCCGGATTGGGATGTAATGATACAATAAAAAGAAGTGTTGCAAAAATAGATATAAAACCAACAATATTAGATTTATTAGATGTAGAAGATAAATTTTCAATAGGAAATACTATATTTTCAGGTAAAGATTATTCTTTTATAAAAGGATTAGGTTATGTTACAAGTACTAATTATTGTATTAATGGAATTTATTATGATAGAGAAAAAATAGAAGAAATAGAAGAAAATGAAGATTTACAGAGTTTGCTAAAACAAATGGAAGACGAAATTTATTTATCAGATACAATAATAAAAAATGATTTGATAAAAGATATAATGTAGTGTATGAAAAAATAATTACCAAGAGGTGTTAGTAAAATGGGAAGAAAAGGACATAGAAATCAAAAGAAAAGTTTTTGGGGGCTTATTATAGTTATAATTTTCTTGGCTATTAGTGTTGCTTTCGGAGAAGATTTTACAAATATAGCAAAAGAAAGCCAGCAAGTATCTGAAAGCAAAACTAATACATATTTTAATGTAGAAGATATCCCTGAGTATACAGATAAAATATATATTGAAATCAATAATAATGAACCATATTTTACTGAAAGTGATTATACTACAGAAGCTTTTGAAAAATATAGTGAACTAGATGATCTAGGAAGATGTGGTGTAGCATATGCAAATATTTGTAAAGAAATTATGCCAACAGAAGAAAGAAAAGATATTAGTGAAATAAAACCAACAGGTTGGGTTCAAAAGAAGTATAATGGAGAATATTTGTATAATAGATGTCATTTAATAGGCCATCAATTAGCAGGTGAAGATGCAAATGAATTAAATTTAATTACTGGAACAAGATATTTTAATGTTTCAGGAATGCTACCTTTTGAGAATCAGATTGCAGACTATATCGAAGAAAATGAAAACAATCATGTTTTGTATAGAGTTACACCAATATTTCAAGATGAAAATCTTGTAGCAAGTGGGGTTACATTAGAGGCATATTCAGTAGAAGATAATGGACAAGGTGTTTGTTTTAATGTATATGTTTATAATGTAGAACCAGGGATTACAATTGACTATAAAACAGGGGAAAGTTCTGAAAATAAATAAAAAATCACATATTTTATTGAAAAAAGTAAAAAAACGATGTATAATACCACTAGTTTAAAATCTTTTTGCTATTGTTCTATAGCAATAATTCCAAAAATTAAAAATTATAAACTAGGAGGGTGACGCATATTGAATTTAGACTTATTCAATAATTTAATTAATAATGCAAAAGAAAATGAATTAGTTCAAAATCTAATTAAAGAATTAACAAACTATTTAGAGAATTTTAATGAAAAAGGAAATAATCAAGGCATGAGTATTGATAGTATAGAAAAAGAATATAAGTTAAATACTGATTCTTCAAAAGAATTAAAATCTGAACGAAACAGAATATTAAAAGAACAGGCAGAAGAACTAGAAGAAGGAGAGAGTTTGTATTATGTTTCATACAAAAATGAATTTAAAGACACATACCAAATTCTTGAATTTGATAATATGGGTGAAAATAAATCTTTTTATTTATCAAAAGAAGAATTGCCTGATAATATATCTGTAGATAAAGTTATGAAAAAAATTAATGATAGTTTTATTATAGATAATGATCTTACACAAAATGTTATGAACAAGATTGAGAATTCTGCAAAAATAATATCAGAAAAACAAAATGAAAAATTAAGTCAATATAGGAATGAAGGTACTTTATATCAAGTAGTTGATCATAGTTCACACGGTTTATATTTACAAAACAAAGATAACAATATTGTATTTGAAGAAACTAAGTTATCAGAAGAATTAATGAATAAATTAGGAAATGATTATATATTGAGATATAAAGACGGAGAATATATATATGAAGAAGAATTGACAGAACAGTTTTTTCAAAATTTGAAAAATTAAAGGATGAGATTTTACAAAATAGAATAAATAAAAAATATTGAATAAATAAAAAAGCAATGATATAATAACTCCGAGAGGAGTGGGTGGAAAATGGATGAAGCAAAAGAACTAAAAGAATTATTAAAAATAATACCAATAGATCCTGAGAATAAACAAATTATAGATGATATAAATCAAAATATAAAAAATGGAGATTATGATATAGCTTTAGAAAGACTACAAAAATACTTAGAAAAAAAGGATCAGATTGAAGAAGAGCAAGAGGAAATAAAGCCAGAAGAATTACCTGTTGAAGAAGATGATGATTATTATGAAGAAAAAATAGATGATAATAAAGAATACTATCCTGAAGAATTAAGAAGACCAGATTTAGAAAAAGATTTTATAGGAATGCTTTTAACAGATCCCAAGTTAATAGCAAAATATTATGTGATACATGATGAATGCTATTTTGAAAATAAAATATATCTAGAAATTTACAAAGGGATATTATTTACAGAAGGAGAAGCATATGCTCCATATATTGCAAAAAATAATTTTAATTTTGGAAAGAGCACATATACAATAAATAGAACAAAAGCAAGTTTAAAGAGAGAATATCAAAATAAAAATGTAAATATGGAAAAAGTATATGTTGAGTTAAAAAAGATATTTGTATTAAGAAAAAATTATCTTTCTATGCCAATTAAAAGTATTCAAAATTCAATAATTGAAATAACAAAATATAAATTATATGATCAAATGTCAGAAGAAGAAGTAAAAAGTGCTGTTAATCAAGTTATGGTAACAGACAAATTTAAACAATCTATATTAAGTGATGGATTGACAGATTTTTTTGTAACTGGAAATAATAATTTAACAAATGGCTTGGAACTTCCATTTAGAATTATTTCAGATGTTTTCAAAGGTATAAGAAAATCAGAGACAATGGCTTTTGCAATGCCATCAAATGCCGGAAAGAGTAGATTTACTATAAATTTAGCAGCATATATAGCATTTATTCATAAGAAAAGGGTTTTAGTTATTTCAAATGAAATGTCAGAAGAAAAAATGAAATTGTGTTTAATTACTACAATAATAAATAATGAAGTGTATCAAAATTTACATGGACAAAAATTAACAAAATCAGAAGGTGAATTGTTAGAGTTTAAATTTAGACCAGATGAAGGAAAAGATGCACAAATAGATGAAGATGGTTTTGTAGTAAAAGGTGAAAACGAATCACAAGAAGACTTTGTAAAAAGATTAACAGAAATTTCAGAAGAATTTAGGAAAACAATTGCAGTAACAGATTGGGTAAAAAGCCAAACAGAGAACCCTATATATTTTGTAAATATTACAAATCATACAAATGATGAGTTACAAAAAATAATAATGAATTATTATTATAAGGAAGAAATACATTATATGTTTTATGACACATTAAAAACAGATACTGAAAACATAGGTAATGGAGAAGAAATAAAAAAGACAGCTACAATACTTTCAAATTTAGCTCAAAACTTTAATTTATTTATAGGTTCAACTTTACAATTGACAGAAAATGCAACTCCACCAATGAATTTAAGTATTAATGATTTAGCAGTAAGTAGAACTGTAAAAGAAGTATTAGATACGCTTTGCTTAGTAAAACAAATAAATAGAGAGCATCTAAGAGATTATGAATATTCTGATAATGAAGTAGATACAAAATTTTATGATTTAGAAGAATTTGAAGATCCAGATGTAAGATACTATGCATGTATTGTTGATAAAAATAGAGCTGGAGCAAAACCAAAAGTTTTATTTAGATTAAATTTAGCCTATAATAAATGGGAAGAGCTTGGATATTTAAGATTAAAACAAAATGAGACAGAATAAAAAGTAACCTGTTAGAGTTCAGCATAAATGCTGACTATAACAGGTTATTGTGCTTAATAAAACAGATTATTTAGTGTAAGAAATCATAGTTTTTTAATAATTTTTTTCGTCTTTGCATTCACATTTATCTTTGTGTTCACATTTATCTTCATGTCTTTCTTTCAAGCATTTTCCTTCATGGCGTACTTTGACATCAATATCGAAATGACGTACATCATTAACCCAGATGTCTATAGCATATTCTTTACCAGGGCAAAGAGGTCCGAAAACGAACTCACCATATTTATCTGTAAAAGTATGAGATAAAGGTATTCTCTTTTTCTTTCCATCTTTTCCAAATTCTATTTCTATTAATTTAACAACAGCGTCTTTAATTGGCTCTTTAAAAACATTTTTTATTGTTCCAAATAGGACATCACGAGTGTCTTCTGGTAAAGTTATATCTAAGTCAAATTGTTTACCATTAGAAATTAGTCCATTAACATCTATAACAGGACAATGACATCCTGGTTTTTTGGTATCAATATTTATATTTTTGTCTTCCATAAAAAATCCTCCATAATAAAAGTTAGCAACTAATTGCTTAATATATATTATGAAATTTGTCGAAATTTGTGTCTGTACTAAAAATAAAAAGATACATTGATTAAAAAACATAAAAATGCAATATGTCCAGAATGTAAAGGAAATTCAAAATTTATATTGTTATTTTTATTTATTTGTGATAGAATAACCACAATAATGAAAAAGGAAAGGATGTATAAAATGTCAGAAGCAAAATATAAGAGAATTCTTTTAAAATTAAGTGGAGAAGCCTTAGCAGGAGAAGACAAAACAGGAATAAATATAAAAGTAGTAGGTGGAATCTGTGATAAAATAAAAGAAGTAGTAGATATGGGAGTAGAAGTTGCAATAGTTGTTGGAGGCGGAAACTTCTGGAGAGGAAGAAGAAATGATGAACAAATGGAAAAAACAACAGCTGATTATATGGGAATGTTAGCAACAGCAATGAATGCACTATCACTTCAAGACGCTTTAGAAGCAAGAGGAGTATACACAAGAGTACAAACAGCAATAGAAATGAGAGAAATAGCAGAACCATTTATAAAAAGAAAAGCAATAAAACATTTAGGTAAAAAAAGAGTAGTAATATTTGCATGTGGTACAGGACATCCATTTTTCTCAACAGACACAGGAGCAGCACTTCGTGCAGCAGAAGTTGAAGCAGATGCAATTTTACTTGGAAAATCAATAGATGCAGTATATTCAGCAGATCCAAAGGTTGATCCTACAGCTGAAAGATATGATGAAATAACATACCAAGAAGTATTAAATAAAGATTTAAAAGTTATGGATTCTACAGCTACAGCACTTTGTAAAGATAACAACATTCCACTTGTAGTATTTGGAATAGCAGATCCAGAAAACATAGTTAGAGCTGTTAAGGGAGAGAAAATAGGAACAATAGTAAAATAGTATATAAACTATTTTTAAATGATTTATATAATAACTAAGAAAGAGGTAATTTAATTATGGATTATGATGAGATTAAAGAAAAAATGAATAAATCAATAGAAAATTTAAAAGTGAAATTTGCTGAAGTAAGAGCAGGAAGAGCAAATCCAGCAATTTTAAACAAAGTAAAAATAGACTATTATGGAACACCAACACCAATAAATCAAGTAGCAGGAATATCAGTTCCTGAAGCTAGAATGATAGTAATTCAACCATGGGATGTATCTGTTTTAAAAGAAATAGAAAAAGCAATTCTTGCATCAGATATAGGAATAAATCCAAATAATGATGGAAAAGTAATTCGTCTTACATTTCCAGAGTTAACAGAAGAAAGAAGAAAAGAATTAGTAAAAGATATAAAGAAAATGGCAGAAGATGCTAAAGTTGCTGTAAGAAATTCAAGAAGAGATGGCATAGATATAGCTAAAAAATTACAAAAAGATGGAGAAATGACTGAAGATGAGCTAAAACAAGCAGAAAATAAAATTCAAAAATTGACAGATGAGAGCATAGCAGAAATTGATAAAATATTGCAAAATAAAGAATCAGAAATACTTTCAATTTAAGAAAGAAAGGAATGCCTAAAAAATGGACTTTAAAACAGAGTTGAAACAATACCAAAATCAGATAGAACAAGAGCTAGAAAAATATGTAAGAAAAGAAGCTTGTCCAGAAAGAATTTTAAATGAATCAATGGAATATAGTTTAATGGCAGGAGGAAAAAGACTAAGACCAATTTTAGTTCTAGTTACTTATAAATTATTTAAAGATAATTATGAAGTATGTATGCCATATGCTGTTGCAATCGAAATGATACACAACTTTTCACTTATTCATGATGATCTTCCAGCAATAGATAATGATGATATAAGACATGGAAAACTTACAAACCATAAAAAGTTTAATGAAGCAACAGCAATTTTAGCTGGAGATGGGTTATTAAATAATAGTTATATAGTAATAAGTGAAGATTTATTAAATACCTCAAATAAATATGAATTAGAAAAAAAATTAAAAGTATTTAATGAATTTTCTAATGCAGTTGATAGAATGATAGCAGGAGAATATGTCGATACCGAATTCGAAGGAAAAGAAATATCAAGTGAGTATTTAGAGTATACACATAAAAATAAAACAGCAGCATTATTGAAATTATGTGTAAGAATGGGAGCAATTTTAGCAGGAGCAGAAGAAAAAGAATTAATTAAATTAACAGACTATGCTGATAAAATAGGATTAGCATTCCAAATAAAAGATGATATTTTATCTGTTGAAGGAAATGAATTAATTACAGGAAAACCAGTTGGAAATGATGAAGCAAAAGGAAAATGTACATATGTATCTAAATATGGATTAGAAAAATCAAAAGAAATATTAGAAGAAATGACTAAAGATGCTATAGAAATAGCAGAAGGTTTTGGAAATAAGGCTGAATTTTTAAAAGGGCTTGCAAATTATATAAAAGATAGGAATAAATAGGGGAAAAATACGTATGGATTTAAAAAGAATAATTACAGCGGTATTGGGTTTACCAACTGTCGCTGCAGTGTTTTTATTAGGAAATGAATATGTTATAGGACTTATTGTATTAATTGCAAGTATTATTTGTATGCATGAATATTTTGAAGTTATAAGTAAAGTTTCAAAACCAATTAAATGGATTGGATATTGTAGTAATATTTATATAATATTATCAACAATATTACCAGTAGACCTATTATTAAAAATAATAGTATTTTCTATTCCATTTATATTAATGTTGCTATTTTTAGAAGTTATAATTACAGATATGAAAATAACTTTTAAAGATGTAGCATATACTTTAGTAAGTATTTTTTATATACCATTTTTTTTAATGTTTTTAGAATTAATTAGAAGATTAGATCATGGTAAAGTTCTAATCGGCTATGTATTTGTAATATCTTGGTCA
The DNA here is from genome assembly GCA_944386695.1 of uncultured Clostridia bacterium. Taxonomy (GTDB): domain Bacteria; phylum Bacillota; class Clostridia; order TANB77; family CAG-508; genus CAG-269. The sequence continues at coordinate 13,222 of CALXCB010000006.1, forward strand.
ACAGATACTTTTGCTTATTTAATTGGTAAAAAATTTGGAAAACATAAATTTAGTAAAATTAGTCCAAAAAAGTCAATCGAAGGATCAGTTGCAGGAGTTATTGGAGCTGTTGTAATAACACTTGCTTATACTTGGATTGCAAATAATTTCTGGGCTGTAGAATATTCATACTTAGTTATTGCAATAATAGCAATAGTATTAAGTATAATAAGCCAAGTAGGAGATTTTGTGGCATCAGCAATCAAAAGATTTGTAGATGTAAAAGACTATGGAAATTTATTACCTGGTCATGGCGGTTTATTAGATAGATTAGACAGTTTATTGTTTTTAGCACCATTCATTTATTTAATATTTACATTGGTATAAAGTCTCTAATAAGATTGGAGGTATTTGATTGGGTTTTATTATATCAGCAATAAAGATTATATTTTTACTTGGATTTCTAATCTTTATACATGAAGGAGGACATTTTTGTATAGCAAAACTTTGTAAGGTTAAAGTAAACCAGTTTTCAATAGGGTTTGGCCCAGAAATTTGGTTCAGACAGGGAAAAGAAACAAAATATGCTATTCGTTTAATACCTCTTGGAGGCTTTGTAAGCATGGAAGGCGAAGAAGAAGCATCAGAAAGTGAAGGAGCATTTAATAAAGCTTCAATTTCTAAAAGAATAGCAATAGTTTCGGCTGGAGCACTTGTAAATATAATATTTGGTTTTATAGTATATTTTATTTTAATTGCAGTTATGTATCAAAGTATAACATTAGCACTTACAGCTACAGCTTCATATTCAGGAGCTTTAGTAGAAAGTGTAAAATTAATATTCACAGGAAATGTTGGGGTAAATGACTTAACAGGTCCAGTAGGAATATCAAATTTGATTTCTGCAACTTCAGGAATTGCAGAATATGTATATATGATATCAGTAATTTCAGTATCACTTGGAATTACAAATTTGTTACCAATACCAGCCTTAGATGGCGGGAAAATATTGTTATTAATAATAGAGGCAATACGAAAAAAGCCATTAAAAGAGAATACAGAAATTCAAATACAATTAATAGGTTTTTCATTACTTATAGCACTTTCAGTTTTAGTAACATATAATGATGTTATAAGAGTTTTAGGAGGATAGATGGAGGAATTCAAATCAGGATTTATATCAATTTGTGGAAGAACGAATGTAGGAAAATCGACATTAATAAATCTATTAGTAGGAGAAAAAATTGCAGCAATAGCCAATAAAGTGCAGACTACAAGAACACAAATTAGAGGCATAGTAAATAGGGAAAATTCACAAATAATTTTTATAGATACACCAGGAATACATAAACCTAAAACAAAGTTAAATGAAAATATGGTAGAACTTTCATGGGATGCTATTCAAAATTGTGATGTGATTTTATTCTTAATAGAGGCAACAAGTACAGAAGTTGGTAGAGGAGACTCAAGAATACTAGAAAAAATAAAAGAATCAAATAAAAAATGTATATTAATAATAAATAAAATAGATTTAGTAAATAAAGAACAACTTGCAAAATTGATAGATATATACAAAAATGAATATGATTTTTCGGCTATAATTCCTATTTCAGCAATAAAATCAAAATACAAAGAAATAATTTTAGATGAAATAGAAAAAAATTTAAATGTTGGTCCAGCATATTATGATAAAGAAGATTATACAGACCAAACTTTAAGACAACTTGCAGAAGAAACAATCAGAGAAAAGGCATTGATATTACTTCGTGATGAAGTGCCACACGGTATTTTTGTAAAAGTAGAAAAAATGAAATTAAAAAAGACACAAAAAAATGAAAGAATATACAATATAGAAGCAGTCATTTACTGTTTAAAAGAATCTCATAAAGGGATAATAATAGGAAAAAAAGGTGAGATGTTAAAAAGAATAGGAACTCTTGCACGTAGAGATATGGAAGAAAATTTTGGAAAAAAAGTAAATTTAAAAACTTGGGTAAAAGTAAAGCCAGATTGGATAAATAACGAAAGATTCTTGAAGTCAAATAGCAATTAAAAATCAAGAATAAAAAAACAAAAGATTGGAAAAGATAACTTAAGAAGGAAGTGACTTTATGATCAAAGATATAGCTTGGAATATGTTTAAGTCAACAGGAAATGTAGATACATTTTTAGAATTAAAACAAATAGAAAATATACAAAATAATTTAATGAATATGCAAAAGGTGGATACAGATGGGAATAATAAAAACGAAAGGGATAATAATTGCAGAGAGTAATATGGGAGACTTTGACAAAATGTTAACAATGTTAACTCCTGGACTTGGAAAAATTTCGTGTGCGGCAAAAGGTGCTAGACGTCAATCAAGTAGCCTTTTAGCCGGCACACAATTTTTATGCTTTGGAGAATATATACTATATAAGTCCAGAGAAATTTATTCCATAAATTCATGTGAGACTATTGAAATGTTTTATAATATAAGAACAGATTTAGACAAAATCAAATATGCTGTACATATAACAAAAATAATTTTAGATATAACAAATGAAAATGAAAATAGTTATAAAATTTTACAACTATTTTTAAATACTTTATATATGATATCAGAAACAGATAAAGATCCAGATTTTATATTGAGTGTTTTTAAAATAAAATTATTGTGCCTTTTAGGTTTTAAACCAAGAATTGAGAGTTGTGTAGTTTGTGGAGAAAGAGAAAATTTAAAATATTTTAGCATAAAAGATAATGGTGTTAAGTGTGAAGAATGTTATAGGCAAGATAAAAGTGTAATATCAATAACTCCTAGTACATGGGCAGCTTTAAAGTTCATTATTCAGGCACCATCAAAAAAAATTTTTTCATTTACATTAAAAGATGAAAGCTTAAAAGAACTAGAATTGTTGAGTAAAATTTATTTTAATGAAAAACTAGAAAAAGAATATAAATTAGAGGAATTATGGTGAATTTAAAAAATAGAAAAAATAGAATACAATAAAAAATAACGAAAAATAACTAAAGATATTGAATTTTTCGCTAATCTATAATAAAATAAAAATCACAAAACAAAAGAAAGAAAGGAAAGTAGTATAAAAAAGGCAATATATGTAGAAAACTTTTTTTAACTAGCATACTAAAAAAGACAAAATAAGCAAAGGACAAGTAGTAAAATGTTATTAAAAAAAGAAGAGGTGATACAAATGTTTCAAAACCTGAATGAATCAGAGAGAACAAAAGAGGAATTAGGAAACACAAAAAATATATTAGCCAATGTGATTTCGAAAAAGTATATTATTTTATATATAGTGACTTTAATGGTATCACAAGTATCTATGGGATATAGTGTTTCACCATTTAGTTTAGCAATAATTGCAGCAGCAATAAGTAATGAAATTCCAGTAATTGCAATAATTGTACTTGCATTAATAGGTAATGTAATTTCTGGTGGAATATCTACTATAATAAGTTTTGCACTTATATTATTACTATTTTTTGCGAGTTTTTTTATTAAAGAACCAAGATATAACGATTCAAGCAGAAACGAAAAAGTTATGCTTGCAAAGAGAATATTTTTATCAAGTTTAATTGTAAATGTAATCCAAGTAGCTATGAATCAAATATTAATATATGATTTATTAGTTGCAATATCTATGTCAATTATAATAGTTATATTTTATAAAATATTTGCAAATTCATTAGTGGTAATTACTAATTATAATGATAAAATGGCATTTTCAATAGAAGAAGTTTTAGGAACAAGTTTACTTTTATCTATAGCACTTTGTTGTTTAGGAGACTTGAGTATATTTGGATTTTCAATAAGAAATGTCCTTTCAATATTTATAGTACTTGTACTTGGATGGAAAAATGGGATTCTTGTAGGAACTACAGCGCGGAGCTACAATAGGAGTAACTTTAGGAATTATTGCAAATAACGAACCAGTTGTTGTTGCAGCATATGCAATATCAGGAATGATAGCAGGTATTTTAAATAGATTTGGAAAGCCAGGAGTAATAGGTGGATTTATTTTAGGAAATATAATTTTATCATATGTGGCAAATGGATTAGTAAGCAATTTAATTTTATTTAAAGAAATTTTAATTGCAGGAATAGCACTATTAGCAGTTCCAAAAAGTATAAATCTAAATATAGAAAGCATTCTTGGAAATAATAAATTTTTGCCAATAGGTTCAAATAGAGGATTAAATAAAAGTAAAGAAACAGTGGTGCAATTAAATAATGTTTCAAAAGTTGTAAAAGACATGGCAGATACTTATAAAAATGTTGCAGCAACAGTAGTTAATGAAGAAGATATAAAAGAAAGAAATAAGCAAACTTTTATTGCAGAACTTTTAAATAATATTGATTATATGAAAGAAAATATTTTATATGATAATATTGAAAATGTTGAAGGACCTATAGTAAATGAGATTTTTGATGAATTAATGAAAAAAGGATTTATAAGAGAAAAAGATTTATTAAAAATTCTAGCTAAGAATAATAATTATGTTATAGGTTTTGGAGAGAATGAAGATAAGGTAGATAGAGATGTAGAGAAAATGACTAACACAATAAATGCAGCTTTTAGAGTAAGTAAAATGAATTTTGTTTGGAGTGTAAGACTAAATGAAGAAAAGAAAAATTTTGAAACACAATTAAATGGAGTATCTAAAGCAATTTCTAATATTGCAGAAAATTTAGATGAAGAGATAGAAAATGAAGATGATAATTTAGATAAAAAAGAAGAGATTGTACAATTATTAAAACAAAAAGAAATTTTGGTACAAGATATCTCAATTAACAAAAAAGAGAATGAAAGATATAAAATAGAATTATATATAGAGAATAATGAAAAAGAGAATATAGGAAAGACAATATTAACGATATTAGAGAAGGTTTTAGAAGAAAAATTAATTGTACAAAGTGAAAAAGAAATCAAAAAAGAAAATATAATAAAATATGAAGTTGTATCAGATGATAAATATTTATTAGATCTAGCTCATAGTATAGCTATAAAAGATGGAGTTCCTGTATCTGGAGATAGTTTGGTGCAAACTAAATTAAAAGATGGCAAGTATTTAGTAGCTATAAGCGATGGTATGGGTTCTGGTGCAGAGGCTAGAAAAAGTAGTCAAATAGTAGTTTCAATGCTAAAAAGATTATTAAATTCTGGATTTGAAAGAGATACATCAGTTGATCTAATAAATTCAAGTTTATTAAATGTATCTGAAGATGTATTTGCAACCTTAGACATAGCAATAATAGATTTATATAGGGGTAACATAGAGTTTATAAAAAATGGGGCATGTCCTACATACATAAAAAATAATAGAAAAATACAAATAATAAAATCTCTTACTTTACCAACAGGAGTAGTAAAAGAAGCTCAAGCAGATGTTTTTGACAAAGATATAGAATCTAATGATATAGTTGTAATGATAAGTGATGGTATTTTAGATTCTAATGTGGAATACAAAAACAAAGAGTTATGGGTTAAATATCTTTTAGAAGATATGGAAGTTTCAAACCCTCAAAAAATTGCAGATATTATTTTAAATGAGGCTATTGATAATTCATATGGAAAAGTAAAAGATGATATGAGTGTTATTGTGTGTAAATTTATAAAAAAGAATGATTAGAAAATTTATAAAAAGGTGAATTGTAAGAAATATAATTCCAAGTTCATACCTAAAAATTTTTGAGATTTGCATAAAAAAATAACTGTCAAGTTTTATTGGAATAATTCCCATAAGACTTGACATATTTTTTATGATTTAATTAATTTTTCTACTTCTTCTTTAGATAATTCAGTAGCTTTAGCTATGTCTTCAATTTCCATTCCCATATTTAATAAATTTTGTACAATTGTTTCTAGAGTTTCTTGTTTACCCTCAATTTTCCCTTCAATTTTACCATCAATTTTACCCTCTTGTTTAGCAACAGTTAAAGCAGAGTGTTCTTCGAGTTCAGCCATTCTTTTTAATTCAGCAAGTCTCTTAACTTCAGCATCACCAGTCAAGACTTCATATTCTTCGAAAGCTTCTTTAATTTCTTTGTTTTCTTCTTTAGCCATTTCTAACAAATCACCCCTCTCCATATCCAGAAAACTAAGCCATTGATTTAATGTATCCGTCATATCTGGATTTTGATTTCTGAATTTATCTAATTCAATATAATAATATTTAACATCATTATTTATAGTGTGATCTTTATGAGTAGTAATAACTCTATCAGTATCAATCAGGTATTCTGGTAAATCAGTTAATGAATAATCTAATATTGCGATTATAATTACTTTTTTTAAATCTTCAAAGTTCCTTCTTGGTTCAAGTTGCTCAACGATTTTTTTACTAGCATAAAAAGTTGTTCTTTTTTCTATATTTTTATTATCTTTGAGCTGCATTTCGATATTTACGATCTCTTCATTTTCTAAGATTACTTCAAGATCTAATACACCATATTTCATATCTCTAGTTAATTGTTCTAGTCTTACATCATGTAAAACTTTTTTGATTTTAATTTTACGATTTAAGATAGCACTTAAAAAACTTTCTAAGTAATTTTCATGTCTGCTAAAGAAAGCTTTAAAAATGATATCATTTTTTAGTTTTAAAGTATTTGACATTTATTACCTCCTATTATATTTGATTTAATTATAAAAATCAATGATTTATATGAAAAATTTAAAAAAACATGAAATAAAACAAAACTAAAATATAGTATTTCGTGAACTATAATCGATATTTTATAATTAAATTCATATTTTGTCAAGAAAAAAATATCGACAAAATACGACTTTAAGACTAAATATTTATGGGAGTAAAAAAGAAAATGAATAATTTAAGTATAAAATACATATATTAATTACGAAAAAGTTCCGTAAACGGAAAAAATTCGTAATAAAAATTGACTAAAAACTCAATATTATGGTATAATTATTACGAAAAAGTTCCGCAAACGGAAAAAATTCGTAATGGAGGTTGTTGATATGGAAATAAAAAGAGATTATTATTTAAAAGAACTTATAGATAGGATAGACAATCAGCTAATAAAAATAATAACAGGAATTAGAAGGTGTGGCAAATCATATCTATTAAATGTAATATTTAAAAATTATCTTATAAACCAGGGGATAGATGAAGAGCATATACTACAATTGAGTTTAGATGAAAATAAAAACAAAAAATATTTAGATCCAGATGTACTAGACGGATATATAAGAAGCTTAATTAAAGATAAAAATAAATACTATATATTATTAGATGAAATACAAGAAATAAAAGATTTTGAATCAGTTCTAATTGGGTTTATGCATATAAGCAATGTAGATATTTATGTGACAGGAAGTAACTCTAAATTTTTGTCATCAGATATTGTAACAGAATTTAGAGGAAGAGGTGATGAAATAAGAGTATATCCTTTATCATTTGCAGAATTCTATTCAGTATATGATGATTCTTACGAAATAGCATTAAGCGAATATTACACTTATGGAGGATTACCTTTGACAGTACTAGCCAAGACAGACAATGCCAAAATAAATTATCTAAAAATGCAAAGAGACAATGTATATATTAATGATATTGTTGATAGAAATAAAGTTCAAAATAAAGAAGAGCTAGAAATTTTAACACAAATTATAGCCTCTGATGTAGGTTGTCTTACTAATCCATTAAAATTATCAAATAATTTTAAAGAAAGAGACAAGACATCTACTATGACAGATAAAACCATATATAATTATTTGGGATATTTACAGGATGCTTTTATGATAGAAAAAGCAAGAAGATTTGATGTTCGAAGAAAAAAGTTTATTGAAACACCGCAAAAATATTATTTTACAGATATGGGAATTAGAAATTCATTTTTAGACTTTAGGCAAAGTGAAGAAATATCACATACAATGGAAAATGTTATTTACATTGAACTAAAAAAGCGTGGATATAATGTTGATGTTGGTTCTGTTGAAATACGTGAAGGCAATGCAAAAAAACAATTAGAAATTGATTTTGTTGCTAATAAGGGAAATAATAAAATTTATATTCAGTCAGCTCTTGAAATGAAAACAGCAGAAAAAGTAAAGCAAGAGCAAAAATCATTGCTAAATGTAAATGATTTCTTTAAGAAAATAATAATAGTTGGTGACAATATTAAAAGATCTCGCTATGATAATGGAATTATATTAATGAGTATATATGATTTTCTTTTAGATGCTAATAGTTTAGAGTATTAAAAAGTAGTAATTGTTTTTGATAAAATCAGTCTTGAAGTACAGTAGAATATCAAAAGGTGTATATGCAAATTATTTTGAAAGATATTGATATTTTCCAAAAATTGTATTATAATGTAACATATTAAAAAGGAGAGAGGAGATAGCTAATGAGCAAAAAATATTATGTGACAACACCAATATATTATCCAAGTGGAAAATTTCATATTGGAACAGCATACACAACAGTTTTAGCAGATACAATGAAAAGATATAAAAAACTAAGAGGATATGACACATATATGTTAACTGGAACTGATGAGCATGGTCAAAAAATACAAAAAATTGCCCAAGAGAAAGATATGAAACCACAAGAGTATGTGGATAAAGAAGCAGAAGATGCTAAAAAATTATGGGATTTTATGGATATACAGTATGATGACTTTATAAGAACAACAGAACCAAGACATCAAGACATTGCTCAAAAAATATTTGATAAATTAATGGAACAAGGAGATATATACAAAGGAGAATATGAAGGTTGGTATTGTATACCTTGTGAAAGCTATTTTACAAAAACACAATTAGTTGATGGAAAGTGTCCAGATTGTGGAAGAGATGTAAAATTAATGAAAGAAGAAAGCTATTTCTTCAATATGAAAAAATATGTTCCAAGATTGCTAAAATATTATGAAGAACATCCAGACTTTATAAAACCAGACTATAGAAAACATGAAATGATAAATAATTTTATAAAACCAGGATTAGAGGATTTATGTGTAAGTAGAACTTCATTTGATTGGGGAATACCAGTTTTAAAAGATCCAAAACACATAATTTATGTATGGCTAGATGCCCTAGTAAATTATATTACAGCATTAGGATATATGACAGAAAAAGATGAATTGTTTAAAAAATACTGGCCAGCAGATTTGCAAATTGTAGGTAAAGATATAGCAAGATTTCATCTAATTTATTGGCCAATATTTTTAATGGCATTAGATTTACCACTTCCAAAACAAATATTAGTCCATAACTGGTATATGATGAAAGATGGTAAAATGTCAAAATCAAAAGGAAATGTTATATATCCGGAACTATTGGTAAATCGTTATGGTTTAGATGCTACACGTTATTTTCTACTTCGAGAATTACCAACATCAACTGATGGAGTATTTTCACCAGAAGGATTTGTAGAAAGATATAATGTAGATTTATCAAATGATTTGGGAAATCTATTAAATAGAACAATTGCTATGTGTAATAAATATTTTGGAGGACAAGTACCAAAATATAACGGACACAAAAATGATGTAGATGAAGAAATAGAAACATTTGCAAAAGAAGTTACAACAAAATTTGAACAAAAAATTGATAATCTTGAAATTGCAAATTCATTACAAGAAATTTGGAATTTAGTTTCTAGAACAAATAAATACATAGATGAAACAGAGCCTTGGGTTTTAGCCAAAGGAAAAGATAAAGAAAAGTTAGAAGCTTGTATATATCATCTAATAGAAAATTTAAGAAGAATAGCAATTTTAATAAATCCTTTTATGACAGCAACATCTGAAAAAATGTTTAAACAACTCGGAATTGAAAAAGAAGAATTAAAAACATGGGAAAGTCTAGAAAACTATAACGAAATTGAAGATACTAAAGTAATAGAAAAAGGCGAGCCTTTATTTATGAGATTAAATTCAGAAGAAGAAATTGAATATATAAAAAAAGAAATGAAAAAATAAATAACATAAAGAGAGGATGTAAAAAAATTGCCTAGAAAAAAGAAAATAGATATAGATTTAAAAATACAAGAAAAAATAGATTATATAGGACTTGATTTAGACAAATTGCCAAAATCGTTAAAACAATATACAGATTTAAATTTTAGAACATTAAAAGGATATGATGAAAAAAAATATAAACAATATAGATTTGTGAATATAAATGACATAGAAATTTTACTTACTCCAACACATAGGATAGATCCAATAAAAGAAAAATATGAGCAAGCGGCTCCATTATGTATTTATTTGGACTCAAAAAATGAAGAAAATATATTATATTATACTAAATTTTTAACCATGTTAAGAAGGGTAAGTATATCACAAATCGAAGAAATAGAAGAAGAACAGAAAAAATTATCAAAGGGAATTCCATTTAAAGTAAAATTTAAAGGAAACTATTTATGGCAAATATATTATTCAGAAGTATCTGACAAATATTTTATGCTTGTTCCGACCGAGGACTCTGACTATTCTACATTTTTCTATCTTTTAAAGAAAAAAATAGAGGGAAAGAAAAATGAAAAAATCTTTGTTCCGATAAGTTTAGCAGAATATGAGGGAGGTATATTAAAAAAGCAAGAAATAAAAGACTTAGAAAATTATCTATGGTTATTTACTAAAGACTATCCTTCAATATATGAGGTATGGAATAAAAAGGAAGAAGTAAGTTTAAATATTGTTGGTGAAACAGAAATTTATAATAAGATAAAAACATTATATAAGGTAAAGCTTAAAACACCTAAAGAAGGAGCAAAATTTTATAAATTACTTAAGGCTCTGTTTATTTTAGAAACAGAATTACCACATTATTATAAATTTACCACAAATATAGATGAGAGTGCAGAACTTAACTTTTATTTAGAAAATTCGCATATTAAGTATGAAATTTTGCCAGAATTTATAATGCAGCAATATCTAAAATCAGTAAGTTTAAAAAATAAAACAATAGATGATTTAGAAGAATTAAATGAAAAGCTTGAGAATTTAAAAAAAGAATCAGATGAATTAGAAAAAGAATATGTAACTAAGGAAAAGCAAATAAGTACATTTTTAGAATGCAAAAAAACTTTTTTTGGGAAAGTAAAGTATTTCTTTAAATTAGGTAAAAATGCAAAATCAAAATCAGAAATAAAAGAAAAAATAAAAGAAAGACCAAAAAGAGAAAAAACAAAACCAAAAAGAGAAAAATTTAAATTAGAACAAAGAAATTATACTCTTTATGAGTTAGAAGAAAGCTTTAAAGAATTGGCTGAAAAAGAAGAACAAGCTAAAAATATTGTAATGGATATAAATGCATTAAAATTAAAAAATAAAAATTTAAAAAAGAAAATCGAAAATGCAAGTAATTACATAGAAGAAATCAATAAACATAAAAAAAGTATTTTTGAATTTTGGAAATATTCTAATAAAGATGCGGTAGCGGAACTAGATGAAGGAGAAGAAGAAGAATTTAATGTAAAGAAAATCGAAAAAGTTTTTAATTTTGAAGAAGATTTTGAAGAATTTGGAAATAAAGCAGATAAATCTCAAAGAAGTAAATTAACAGATTCTGAATTAGAAAGTTGTTTTATTGCAAGTACAGAACTTATTGATTTGCTAAATAGAATAAAATTAAAAGTAGCAGAAAATAAAGAAATTTCAGAAGAATTGAAAAGGTTGAAAATAGCTAAAGAAAAAGGAAGAAGACCAGAGGACGATGATGAAGAAGAGTTCAATATATTTGGAAAAATAAAACAAACAAATAATATAGAGAGGACACTTGGAAATAAAACTCATAGGGAGCAGCCAAGAGATAAATTTGAGATACTTGAAATAAAAAAAGGAAGTAAAGGTATAGAATTAAAAAAGCAATTGGAAAAAGTTTTAAAAGATATAAAAACAGCAATAAAAAAGAATGCTTTAGAAGAAGATTTGTATGTATATAAAGCGACCACAGATCAATTAGAATTTAATACTTTAGAACAAGTATCTATGGATGTTAAAGAAGAATTAGAACAATTCTTAAATACAGATAAAATTAGAAGTAAGATTTATTTATATAAAATTAAGTTACCAAAAGAAACAAATTATATAGCATTTACAAATATTATATTTTTTGATAATAAAAATATGACATTACCTTTAGGAATGAATTTATCTTCAAAGATTTTAGTCGATTTATCTAAATTAAATATTAATGAAAAAAACACAAGAGAATTAAATAAATTGCAATTTGAAGAAGAAGATAATGACTTTTCAAAATTTATAGTAAAAAATATAGAGTTAGTTGAAATAAAATAAAAATAAAAATTAAACTTAAATACTTAAGGTATAGAAGGGAGGGAGCTTAGTTAGTAGCAAAAGCTAACATAAGCTATAAAAATGCTAGATGATAGAAAAAGAAAAGTTTTGCAGGCAATTGTAGAAGAATACATAAATACAGCAGAGCCAGTAAGTTCAAATGCTTTAATAACGAAGTATGATTTACAGTGTAGTAGTGCAACAATAAGAAATGAAATGGCAGATTTAGAAAAAAAAGGACTACTTGATAAAATGCATACATCTAGTGGTAGAATACCTTCAGCAAAAGGATATAGGTACTATGTTGATGAACTTCTAAAAGACGACAATATTAGCTTAGAAGAGGTCAAATATATAAGTGATAAATTAGAGACAAAAGTTAATGAAATAGAAGATTTAACTAAAATAACAGCAAATACAATTTCTGAAATAACACATTATACAACAGTCACAATTGGCCCAAAAGCGTCAGAGCAAATAATAACAGAAATAAAATTTGTATTATTAGGTTCAAGAATGTTATTGGCAGTAATTATGACAGATATTGGTATGGTAAAAGAAACAATTATAAAATTTGATGAAGATATAACTGAAAAGCAAGTAGAGACAATAAACTACATGTTCAATAATAAATTAAAAAATAGACCAATTGGAACGATAGATAAACCATTAGAGGAATACTTATACCAAGAAATGGCAGATATGGTTAAAGTGATAAAACCAATTATAGAACAAATTAAAAAAGTTTTATTTGAAGATGAAGAAATACAATTACAAGGTACAAGACGAGAATTAGATTTGCCAGAATTTAATAGTCTTCAAGTAGCTAAGAACTTTATGAATATATTAGATGAAAAAGAATTAATAGCAGATATGCTAAATTCTGGATTTGCAGAAGATATCAATGTTTATATCGGGGGTGAAGACGAAAACGAAGAACTCAAAGATTTTAGTATGGTTACCTTTAAACATAAAATTGGAAACAAAGATATGGGGACAATTGGAATTATAGGACCTAAGAGAATGGATTATTCTAAGGTTATTTCAGTAATGAAATATATTAGTAAAAAACTAAATCAAGAAAAAGAAGATAAATAAAAGTGTTAGAATTAAATTAATCTCCCATTAACTAATTTATAACAGTTAATGGGAGAATTTTTTGGTAAATAAAAAATTATATTAAAATTAGGAAAATTTAGCAAAAACCCTTGACAAGTGCTAAATAAAAGTATATTATATATAATGATTTAGCAAACTTATAAAAAGAGTGCTAAAATATGTGCTAAAAGAAAGGGAGGTAAATCTATATATGGCGGAAAAAGAAAAGGATAGAGCAGAAGTTGAAGAAAAAAAAGAAAGCAATATTCAGCAAGAAAATGATAATCAACAAGAACTTCAAATAAAATATGATGAATTAGATGATAGATACAAGAGAGTATTAGCAGAATTTGAAAATTTTAAGAAAAGAAGTCAAAAAGAAAGAGAAAGCTTATATAATTCTGTATTAGGGGATATAATAACAGAAATACTTCCTGCACTAGATAATTTAGAAAATGCTGTAAAAGCAGAATGTAAAGATGAAAAATATAAGCAAGGTGTAGAGCTTGTACAAAAACAATTCAAGGAATTTTTAAATAAACACAACGTACAAGAAATAGAAGCAATTGGTCAAATTTTTGATCCAAGTGTACATGAAGCAGTGAGTAGTACACAAGATGAAAATAAACAGAGCCAAGAGATAGTGCAAGAATATAGAAAAGGTTATAAATTAGGAAGTAAAATATTGAGACACTCAATGGTAGTTGTAAATCAATAAAAATATATAAAATAAGAAGGAGGATTTTTTTAAAATGGGAAAGATTATAGGAATTGACTTAGGAACAACAAACTCATGTGTAGCAGTTATGGAAGGTGGAGAACCAGTAGTTATACCAAATGCAGAAGGAAATAGAACAACACCTTCAATAGTAGCATTTTCAAAAAATGGGGAAAGATTGGTTGGACAAATAGCAAAACGTCAAGCAGTTACAAACCCAGAAAACACAGTAATTTCAATTAAAAGAAAAATGGGAACAAATGAAAAAGTAAAAATAGAAGGAGATACATTTTCTCCACAAGAAATATCAGCAATGATATTACAAAAATTAAAAGCAGATGCCGAAAATTATTTAGGACAAAAAGTAACACAAGCCGTTATTACTGTTCCAGCATATTTTAGTGATAGTCAAAGACAAGCAACAAAAGATGCAGGAAAAATAGCAGGACTAGAAGTTTTAAGAATTATAAATGAACCAACAGCAGCAGCACTTGCTTATGGTATGGATAAAGAACAAGATCAAAAAATATTAATCTATGACTTAGGTGGAGGAACATTTGATGTTTCAATACTAGACATCGGAGATGGTGTATTTGAAGTTTTAGCAACAAATGGTAATACACATCTTGGAGGAGACGACTTTGACCAAAAAATAATAGATTATCTAGTTTCAGAATTTAAAAAATCAGATAGTATAGATTTATCTACAGATAAAATGGCAATGCAAAGATTAAAAGAAGCAGCAGAAAAAGCTAAAATAGAGCTTTCTGGTGTACAACAAACAAATATCAATTTACCATTTATAACAGCAGATTCAACAGGACCAAAACATTTAGATATAACATTAACAAGAGCTAAATTTGAAGAACTTATTCATGATTTAGTAGAATCAACAGCAACACCAGTAAATAATGCATTAAAAGATGCAGGATTATCAATCGGAGATATACACAAAGTATTATTAGTTGGTGGATCTACAAGAGTACCAGCAGTTCAAGAATTGGTAAAAAGATTAACAGGAAAAGAAGCTGATAAAGGTATTAACCCAGATGAATGTGTTGCAATTGGTGCAGCTATTCAAGGAGGAGTATTATCAGGAGATGTAAAAGACTTAGTATTATTAGATGTAACACCATTATCACTTGGAATTGAGACATATGGAGGAGTATTTACAAAGTTAATAGAGAGAAATACAACAATACCAACTAAAAAATCACAAGTATTTTCAACAGCAGCAGATGGTCAAACATCAGTTGAAGTTCACGTATTGCAAGGAGAACGTGAAATGGCTGCATATAATAAAACTCTAGGAAGATTCCAATTAACAGGAATTCCAGCAGCTCCAAGAGGAGTGCCACAAATAGAGGTAACATTTGATATAGATGCAAATGGTATAGTTCATGTATCTGCAAAAGATATGGCAACAGGAAATAGTCAAAATGTTGCAATAACAGCTTCAACAAATCTAACAGACGAAGATATTGAAAAAGCTGTAAAAGATGCAGAAGCTCATGCAGAAGAAGATAAAAAGAGAAAAGATGAGATTGAAGTTAAAAATAATGCTGAAAGTTTAGTTTATAATAGCGAAAAAACTCTTAATGAATTAGGAGATAAAGTTAGTGGCGAAGAAAAAGCTAAAATAGAAAATGAAATTGAAGCAACTAAAAAAGCCCTTGAATCAAATAATCTTGAAGAAATAAAAGAAGCTACAGAAAAATTAACAAAAGTATTTTATGAAATGAGTGAACAACTATATAAAAACGCAAATCCAAATGCAGGTGCTGCAGAAGGTACAGATCCAAATGCTACATCAACAGAAGGTGAAGCAACTGGGGATAATGGAAATGTTTATGATGCAGACTACAAGGTTGAAGATGACAATAAATAGGATCTAAAAGTAGTAAAAAAAGAGGATTAAAATAATTTAGGGCGGGATAATAAATGTTCCGCCTCAAATTTTAGTAAACACCTTAAGAAAGGAAAAAAAGTGATGGCAGAGAAAAAAGATTATTATGAAATATTAGGTGTAAGCAAATCGGCAACAGATGATGAATTAAAAAAAGCGTATAGGAAAATGGCCAAAAAATATCACCCAGATGCAAATCCAAATAATAAAGCAGAGGCCGAGAAAAAATTTAAAGAAGTAAATGAAGCTTATGAAGTATTGTCAAATCCACAAAAAAGGAAAATGTATGATCAATTTGGAACAGCAGATCCTAGTGGAGCTGGCTTTGGAGGAGGTCCATTTGGGGGTGGAAATGGATATTATTCATATACAACTTCAGATTTTGGTGATTTTGGAGATTTAGGAGATATCTTTTCTTCATTTTTTGGAGGGGGATTTGGAGGCCAAAGAGCAAATCAAAGAAGAAATAATGGGCCAAGAAAAGGTGATGATTTAAATCTAAATGTTGAAATCACATTTGCTGACTCATTTTTAGGAGTAGAAAAAGAAATGACTGTTACAAGACAAGAAACTTGTACAGTATGTAATGGAACAGGAGCCAAAAAGGGAACTAATCCAATAAAATGTCCTACATGTAATGGAACAGGGCAAGTAACAAGTTTTCAAAATACAATATTAGGTAGAGTTCAAACTACAAGGACATGTAATGAATGTAGAGGTACAGGAGAAATAATAAAAGAACCTTGTGAAAATTGTCATGGAAAAGGAACTGTAAGAAAGACTCCTAAAGTAAAAGTGAAAATTCCAGCTGGTATAAATGATAACCAAACAGTAGTATTAAGAGGTCAAGGAAATCCAGGAACAAAAGGTGGACCGGCAGGAGATTTGTTTATAACAGTAAGAGTTAAAAAAAGTAATATTTATAGAAGAGAAGGAAATAATGTGTATTGTGATATACCAGTTACAATAACACAAGCAGCATTAGGTGCAGAGCTAGAAATTCCTATGGTTGATGGAAGCAAAGAAAAATATAGAATTCCAGAAGGAACTCAAACAGGAACACAATTTATAATACGTTCTAGAGGTTTTAAAAGTTTAAATTCAACTGCACAAGGAAATTTTATATTCAAAACCGTAGTACAAACTCCAAAGAGATTAACAAAAGAGCAAAGAGAATTACTTGTTGCACTTGCAAAAACAATGAATGAACAACCTCCTGTTAAGAAGAAGGGGTTATTTGGATAAGGAGTATATATATGGCTGAAAAATTTTTAGAAGGAATATATAGAAGAAATTCAAAAGGTTTTGGATTTGTGAAAATAGAGGATCAAGAAGATGAAATATATATATCAAAACGAAATTCTTTAAATGCTTTAAATGGAGATACTGTATTAATTAAAATTATAGATCAAGGCAGTAAAGATAAAAGTGCAGAAGGAAAGGTAATAAAAATAAAAAAACATAATAAAACAACATTAGTTGGAACTTTTCAATATAATAAGAATTTTGGATTTGTAGTTCCAGACGATAATTCATTTGGTACAGATATATTCATACCAAAAGCAAATATGGGAAGAGCAAGAAATAATCATAAAGTATTAGTAGAAATTACAAAATTTGCAGAAGGAAAAAAACATGCAGAAGGTAAAATTTTAGAAATTTTAGGAAAACCAAATGAAGCTGGTATAGATATGTTATCTTTAATAAAAGAATATGATTTACCTTCAAAGTTTCCAGAATTTGTTGTAAATGAAGCAAAAAGTAAAGGTGACAAAGTTAAACAAAGTGAATTAAAAGGAAGAGTGGATCTAAGGGATCGAGAAATTTTTACTATAGATGGAGATGATGCAAAAGACTTAGATGACGCAGTAAGAGTAGAAAAATTAGCTGATGGTAATTTTATATTAGATGTTCACATAGCAGATGTAAGTTACTATGTAGGACAAGATTCTTTATTAGATAAAGAAGCGTTTGTAAGAGGTACAAGCATATATATGCTTGGTAGAGTTATACCAATGTTACCAAGAGAACTTTCAAACGGAATTTGTAGTTTGAATGCAAACCAAGATAGATTAACTTTAAGTTGTTCAATGAAAATAAATCCAGAAGGAGAGGTAATTGACTCAGAAATTTATAAAGCAGTTATTAGGGTAACAGAAAGAATGAGTTATGAAGTGGTACAAAAAATACTGGATAGAACAGATAAAGATATATTGAAAAAATATGAAAAATATATTGATAATTTTGATAGGATGAAAGAATTAGCATTAATATTAAAGAAAAAAAGAATTGACAAAGGATACTTGAATTTAGATATACCAGAAAGTAAAATAGAATTAAATGAAGAAGGAATAGCTGTTGATGTTCATAAATATGAAACATATTTTTCAAATGAAATAATAGAACAATTTATGTTGACTGCAAATGAAACTGTAGCAGAAAAATTCTATTGGTTAGATGCACCATTTATATATAGAATTCATGAAGAGCCAGATATAGAAAAAATCAAAGAAGCAAATAAATTTTTATACAATATGAATTTAAAAATAAAAGCAAATAAGGATAAAATTCATTCTAAAGCATTTGCTAGTGTATTAGATGAAGTTAGAGGAAAAAAAGAGGAAAGAGTAGTATCAAACTTACTACTTAGAACATTAAAATTAGCAAAATACAGTGAAGAAAATATAGGTCATTTTGGAATAGGAGGAAAATACTATTGTCATTTTACGTCACCAATTAGAAGATATCCAGATTTATTTATTCATAGAATAATATCTAAATATTTAGAAACAAATTATAATGTATCAGATGAGTTTAAAGCAAAATATAATACTTTAGCAAAACAAGCAGCCTTTAATTCATCTGAAAGAGAAAAAGTAGCAACTAAAGCGGAAAGAGAAGCAGAAAAAATTAAAAAAGCAGAATATATGGAATCTCATGTTGGAGAAGAGTATGAGGGAGTAATATCGAGTATTACATCATTTGGAATGTTTGTTGAACTTGAAAATACAGTTGAAGGGTTTGTGAGTTTTAGAGATTTAGGAAATGAATATTATATATATAATGAAGAGAAAAAATGCTTAATTGGAGAAAATACAAAAACAACATTCAATATTGGAGATATTGTAAAAATAAAAGTAAAAGATGCAAATAAAATGCTTAGACAAATTGATTTTGAACTTATTTGAAAAAAATCCCAAAAAACTATTGACATAAAGCCAAAAAGATTATATACTATTACAGTATGAAATTTAGCGTTGAAGTCAAATGTGGCTACATCTTTATAGATGGAGGGAACTTTGATGGAGTATGTCATGGCTTAGACCAGGCGGTAAGAGAAATAAAGCACTTATCCCCAAAATTTTCATGCAATTTTGGGATTTTATATTGGGTAATAACAAAACACCAGGGTGCATTATAACTTGCCAAGCTAAAAAATACACAAAAAAATTTAAGGAGGGAAATTTAGAATGGCAAATCAAGTTGTTACTAGTGAAAAAATTAGAATAAGGGTAAAAGCTTATGAATCTCAAATTTTAGATCAGTCTGCTGCAAAGATAGTAGAAACTGCTAAAAAAACAGGAGCAAAAGTATCAGGCCCTATTCCACTACCAACAAAAAAAGAAGTTATAACAGTTATACGGCCTCCAAACAAACATAAAGATTCAAGAGAACAGTTTGAAATGAGAACACACAAAAGAGTTATAGACATTCTTTATCCAACACAAAAAACAGTTGATTCATTAATGAAATTAGAATTACCAGCTGGTGTTGATATAGAAATTAAGCTATAAATAAAGTAATTAGAGTCGATTGGCTCATAAAAAACAAAATAAAAACCAATGCTGGCAAAAATGTCAGCCAATAGGAGGAATGAAAAAATGAAAAAAGGATTAATTGGAAAAAAATTAGGAATGACACAAATATTTGATGAGAAAGGATTAGTTATTCCAGTAACAGTTATAGAAGCTGGTCCATGTGTAGTTGCACAAGTAAAAACATCTGAGACAGATGGATATAATGCAATTCAATTAGGATTTGGTGAAGTAAAAGCAAAACATATAAACAAACCAGAAATGGGACATTTTGCAAAATCTAAATTAGAACCAAAAAAACACTTAAGAGAATTTAGATTAGATGATATATCTTCTTATAAAGTAGGAGATGAAGTGAAAGCAGATATCTTTACTGCTGGTGAAAAAGTAGATATACAAGGAACATCTAAAGGAAAAGGATTCCAAGGTGTTATAAAAAGACATGGTCAATCAAGAGGACCTATGGGACATGGATCAATGTATCATAGAAGACCTGGATCAATGGGAGCAACATCTACACCAGGTAGAGTATTTAAAGGAAAAAAATTACCAGGACATATGGGACACGTTACAGTTACTATTCAAAATTTAGATGTAGTTGCTGTAGATATGGATAAAAATGTAATCCTAGTAAAAGGAAGTGTACCAGGAGCAAAAGGTGCAATATTAAAAATAAAATCAGCTGTTAAGGCTATAGATTAAGAAAGGAGGATTTGAAAATAATGCCAAAAGTAGACGTATATGATATAAATGGTAAAAAGGTTAGTGATATTGAGCTAAATGAGAAAGTATTCGGTATCGAACCAAATGAAACTGTAGTTCATGAAGTATTAGTAAATTATTTAGCTAATCAAAGACAAGGAACTCAAAGTACAAAAACAAGAGCAGAAGTTCGTGGTGGTGGAAGAAAACCATGGAGACAAAAAGGAACAGGACGTGCAAGACAAGGAAGTATCCGTGCACCACAATGGATTAAAGGTGGTATAGCATTAGGACCAAAACCACGTTCATATAGATATTCTGTAAATAAAAAAGTAAAAAGATTAGCAATAAGATCAATCTTAAGTTCTAAAGTATTAGAAAATCAATTAACAGTAGTTGATAAATTAGATTTAGCAGAAATAAAAACTAAATCTATGGTTAAAGCATTTGATAGTTTAAAATTAGAAGGAAAAACATTAGTTGTATTACCTGAAAAGAATTTAAATGTTCAAGCATCAACAAGAAATATTGAAGGTGCAAAAGCAATTTTAGTAAATACAATAAATGTATATGATTTATTAAGATATACTAACTTAGTTTTAACACTTGATACTGTTAAAAAATTAGAGGAGGTGTATGCTTAATCATGATAGCAGAAGAAATAATATTAGCCCCAATCGTTACTGAAAAAAGTAACAATTGTATCCAAGAAGGAAAATACACTTTTAAAGTAAATAAAAAAGCAACAAAAGTTGAGATTAGTAAAGCTGTAGAAAAACTTTTTGGTGTTAAAGTATTAAAAGTAAATACTATGAATGTTAGTGGGAAAAAGAAAAGAGTAGGATATCATCAAGGAAGAACATCAGATTGGAAAAAAGCAATCGTTACAATAGATATGGATCCTAAAACAAAAACATATTTAACTAAAGGTGGAAAAGAAGTTAAAGGAACAAAGAAATTTAATGATTCAATAGAAGAATTTACAGGTGTATAATTATGAGTGAGAGTATATCAAGAAGTAGCATTTTTAGAAGTAAAATGAAAAATGAGTATGAACAATTAAAGGCAAATGATGAGATAAAAGAACATAGATTACCACCATATAGAAAAAGATTAGGAAAGCTTGAAAAGAATGACAATAAGAATACAGGTATCGGGAGAGAACCCGGAGAATAAATTTTATCTGCAAACGGAGCAGGAAAAAATCCGTTAATAAAATAAAAAAGGAGAGAATTTAAAATGGCAACAAAAAGATTTAAACCATATACACCATCTAGAAGAAATATGACAGTACTAGATTATAATGAAATCACAAAGAAAACTCCTGAAAAATCATTATTAACAGTAAAGAAAAAACATTCAGGAAGAAACTCATATGGTAGAATAACAGTACGTCATCAAGGTGGAGGAAATAGACAAAAATATAGAATAATAGATTTTAAACGTAAAAAAGATGATATGGTAGCAGAAGTTATAGGAATAGAATACGATCCAAATCGTAGTGCCAATATAGCTTTAATAAAATATGAAGATGGAGAAAAAGCTTATATTTTAGCACCTCAAGGATTAACAGATGGAGATAAAGTAATATCTGGTAAAGCAGTAGATATAAGACCAGGAAATTGTACAGAAATAAATTCTATTCCAGTTGGTACTCTAATCCATAATATAGAATTAAATCCAGGACAAGGAGGAAAATTAGTAAAAGCTGCAGGACAAAGTGCACAATTAATGGCTAAAGAAGGAAAATATGCTCATGTAAGATTACCTTCTGGAGAAATGAGACTTATTTTATCTAATTGTAGAGCTACTATAGGAGTAGTAGGAAATGCAGATCATGGAAATGTAAAATTAGGTAAAGCAGGAAGAAAAAGACATATGGGAATTAGACCTACAGTTAGAGGTTCTGCAATGAACCCATGCGATCACCCACATGGTGGTGGAGAAGGAAAGGCTCCAATAGGACACGCTGGACCATTAACACCTTGGGGTAAACCAGCTCTTGGATATAAAACAAGAAATAAAAAGAAACAATCAAATAAATTTATAGTTAAGAGGAGGAAATAAAGCTTATGTCAAGATCAAGTAAAAAAGTACCTTTCGTAGCTCCAGAATTAATGAAAAGAATTGAAGCTATGAATGCAGAAAACAAAAAAGAAGTTATAAAGACATGGTCTAGAGCTTCTACAATTTATCCACAAATGGTTGGTCATACTATAGCTGTTCATGATGGAAGAAAACATGTTCCTGTCTATATAACAGAAGAAATGATTGGTCATAAATTAGGTGAATTTGCTCCTACAAGAACATTTAAAGGTCATGCAGGAGAAAAAACAACTAAAAAATAAAAATAAACCTACTATATAAAAGAGAGGAGAATAAAGATAATGGAAGAAATAAAGACAGCTCAAGCAACTCTTAAATACGCAAGAATATCTCCAAGAAAAGTGAAGATAGTTGCAGATTTAATAAGAGGAAAAGACGTTAAAGAAGCATTAGCAATTGTTAAATTTACTCCAAAAGCTTCGTCAGATATATTAGAAAAGCTTTTAAAGTCAGCAATTAGCAATGCTGAAAATAACCATGATATGAGAATGGAAAATTTATATATTTCTGAAATCTATGCAAATCAAGGTCCAACTTTAAAAAGAGTTAGACCTGCTGCAAAGGGTTCAGCAGTAAGAATTAGAAAGAGAACAAGTCATATAACAATTGTTCTTAAAGAAAAGGAGGCTAAATAGATCTATGGGACAAAAAGTACATCCAACAGGTGCAAGATTAGGAATAATCAAAGATTGGAGCTCTAAATGGTATGCTGATGATAAACATTTTGCAGATTATTTAATAGAAGATCAAAAAATTCGTAAATTTTTAAAGAAAAAAGAATACGAAGCTGGTATTTCTAATATCGAAATAGAAAGAACAGCAAAATTTATAAAAGTAAATGTTCATACAGCAAAACCTGGAATATTAATAGGGAAAGGTGGAGCTGGAGCTGAAAGCCTAAGAGCTGATATTAAAAAATTAATAGGAAAAGATGTAAATTTAAATGTTGTTGAGGTAAAAAATACAAGTTTAGATGCAACACTTGTTGCTGAAGATATAGCTTCACAACTAGAAAGAAGAATTTCATTCAGACGTGCCATGAAGCAATGCATGCAAAAAACTATGAAATCAGGAGCAGCTGGTATTAAAACAGCAGTATCTGGAAGATTAGGTGGAGCTGATATGGCTAGAACTGAATTCTATAAAGAAGGAAATATTCCACTTCAAACTTTAAGAGCAGATATAGATTATGGTTTTGCAGAAGCAGATACAACTTATGGAAAAATAGGTGTTAAAGTTTGGATATATAAAGGAGAAGTTCTTCCAAGTAAAAAAATGGAAGGAGGAGAAGCATAATGCCATTAATGCCAAAAAGAAC
Source organism: uncultured Clostridia bacterium (assembly GCA_944386695.1). Taxonomy (GTDB): domain Bacteria; phylum Bacillota; class Clostridia; order TANB77; family CAG-508; genus CAG-269. The sequence continues at coordinate 37,136 of CALXCB010000006.1, forward strand.
AAAACATAGAAAAGTACAAAAAGGTAGACTTAGAGGAAAAGCAACTAGAGGAACTAGAATTACAGAGGGTGAATATGGATTACAAGCAATGGAAGCTGGATTAATCACAGGAAACCAAATAGAAGCTGCCAGAGTTGCAATGACTCGTTATATGAGAAGAGATGGTAAAGTTTGGATAAAAATCTTTCCAGACAAACCAATAACAAGAAAACCTGCCGGAACTCGTATGGGTAAAGGTAAAGGAAATACAGAATTTTGGGTTGCACCTGTAAAACCAGGTAGAGTTATGTTTGAAATAGCTGGTGTATCAGATGCAATAGCAAGAGAAGCTTTAAGACTTGCAAAAAATAAATTATCTGTAAAAACAAAAATTATTATGCGAGATAAAACAAACGAGGAGGGTGAAAATAATGAAAATAAATAAAATAAAAGAAATGTCTTCACCTGAATTGGAGAAAGAATTAGGTGAATTAAAAACTGAATTATTTAAACTAAAATTTAGTTTAGCTACAAATTCTTTAAATAACCCTATGAAAATAAGAGAAGTGAAAAAAGATATAGCTAGAATTAATACAGTTTTAACAGAAAGAAAAATCGCTGAGAAGAAAGGGGTAAATGAGTAATGGAACAAAAAAGAAATCTTCGTAAGACAATGATTGGTACAGTTAAATCTAATAAAATGGATAAAACTGTAGTTGTAGCTGTTGAAAGAAATGTAAGACATAGTGTTTATGGAAAAATAGTAAAAAGAACATATACATTAAAAGCTCATGATGAAAATAACAGCTGTGAAATTGGAGATAAAGTAAAAGTTATGGAAACAAGACCTCTTTCAAAAGATAAAAGATGGAGAGTCGTTGAAATAGTTGAAAAAGCAATAATTAAATAAAAAGGTAATATTTATCTTAGAAAAGGAGGATACAAATCAAATGATACAACAACAAAGTAGATTGAAAGTAGCCGACAATACAGGGGCTAAAGAAATAATGTGTATCAGATGTTTAGGTGGATCATATAGAAAAACTGCAAGTATTGGTGATATAATAGTTGCATCTGTAAAACAAGCAACACCAGGTGGAGTTGTAAAAAAAGGTGATGTTGTTAAAGCAGTTATAGTTAGAACTAAAAATCCAATAAGAAGAGCAGATGGTTCGTATATAAGATTTGATGAAAATGCTGCAGTAATAATAAGAGACGATAAAACACCAAGAGGAACACGTATATTTGGACCTGTAGCAAGAGAATTAAGAGATGGAGAATATATGAAAATACTTTCATTAGCTCCAGAAGTTTTATAGTAGTGAAAGGAGGAAAACCTTAATGAAACTAAAAAAAGGCGACAATGTTATAGTTTTATCAGGAAATGATAAAGGAAAAACAGGCGAAGTTTTAGAAGTTATACCAAAAACAGAAAAAGTAATAGTTAAAGGTGTAAATGTAAGAAAAAAACATGTTAAAGCAGCCCCAAATAAAGAAGGTGGAATAATAGCTTCAGAATATCCAATTCATTCTTCAATTGTCAATTTAGTTTGCCCAAAATGTGGAAAAACTACAAGGGTTGGATATGTAATAGAAAATGGAAAGAAATTTAGAATTTGTAAAAAATGTGAGGCAAAAATAAATTAATTTGTATGAAAGGAGGAACTTTTTGAAAATGGAAGTCTTAAGAGAGCAATATGAAAAAGAAGTAGTTCCAGCTTTAATGAAAAAGTTTGGATACAAATCAATAATGCAAGTTCCAAAATTAGATAAAATAGTTATAAATATTGGTTTAGGAGATACAAGAGATAACCCTAAATCATTAGAAAATGCAATAAACGATTTAACACAAATTACAGGACAAAAACCTGTTGTAACAAAGGCTAAAAAGTCTATTGCAGCATTTAAAATAAGAGAAGGAGTAGACATTGGATGTAAAGTTACATTAAGAAGTAATAAGATGTATGACTTTGCTTATAAATTTATGAATGTTGCCCTTCCAAGAGTTAGAGATTTTAGAGGAGTATCAGCAAATTCTTTTGATGGTAGAGGAAATTATTCTATAGGAGTAAAAGAACAACTAATATTCCCTGAAATTGAATATGACAAAGTAGATAAATTAAGAGGAATGGATATAATTTTTGTAACTACTGCTAAATCTGATGAAGAAGCAAGAGAATTATTAAAATTATTAGGTATGCCATTTAAAGCTTAATTAAAAATAGAATTTAAAATTTGAAATAGGAGGAATGAATTCTATGGCAAAAATGTCAATGAAGGTTAAACAACAAAAACCACAAAAATACAAAACAAGAGAATATAATAGATGTAAACTTTGTGGTAGACCACATGCATATATAAGAAAATATGGAATTTGTCGTATATGTTTTAGAGAATTAGCTCATAAAGGTGAAATCCCTGGAGTTAAAAAGGCAAGTTGGTAAAATCAAGAAAAAAAGAAAAGGAGGTAAGTATAAATTGAATACTACAGATCCAATAGCAGATATGCTAACGAGAATTAGAAATGCAAATACTTCTAAACATAAAACTGTAGATGTACCTTGCTCTAAAATGAAATTAGGTATAGCTGAAATTTTATTTAAAGAAGGATATATAAAATCTTTTGAAGAAATCAAAGATGTTAACACACAAGGTGTTATAAGAATTACTTTAAAATATGATGAAAAAGGAACAAGAGTAATAGATGGATTAAAAAGAATTAGTAAACCAGGATTAAAAGTATATGCTGGAAAAGATGAATTACCTAGAGTATTAAACGGTTTAGGTATAGCTATAATTTCAACATCAAAAGGATTAATGACAGATAAAGAAGCAAGAAATGCTGGAATAGGTGGAGAAGTTTTAGCTTATGTTTGGTAGAAAGGAGAAGAAAAATGTCTAGAATAGGAAATAAACCTATTACAGTACCTGATGGAGTTGAAGTAAAAATCGACGGGCAACATATTACTGTAAAAGGACCAAAAGGAACACTAGAAAGAACAATCGAACCAGAAATTTCTATGAAATTAGAAAATGGAATATTAACAGTTTCAAGAGATTCTGATGTAAGAAGAAGTAAAAGCTTACATGGATTAACAAGAACTTTAATTAACAATATGATTATTGGTGTTCAACATGAATTTACTAGAGAATTACAAATAAATGGTGTTGGTTACAGAGTTCAAAAACAAGGAAATAATTTAAATCTTTCTCTTGGATATTCACACCCTGTAATTTTTGAAGCACCTCAAGGAATAACTTTTGATGTTCCAAATGCTAATACAATTATAGTAAAAGGAATTGATAAAGAGTTGGTTGGTCAAACTGCTGCAGTTATCAGAACAAAAAGACCACCTGAAGTATATAGAGGTAAAGGAATTAAATACGCTGAAGAAGTTATCAGACGTAAAGTTGGTAAAACTGGTAAATAGAATATTAAAAATCAATTATCAAATAAAATAGTATTTGAAAAATAAACAAACCTTAGAAAGAAAGGAGAAAAAAATGGTTTCAAAAACTAATAGAAAGTTTGAAAGAGCTAGAAGACATAAAAGAGTTAGAACTAAAATATCTGGAACAGCTGAAAGACCAAGATTATGTGTATATAGAAGCAATACCAATATCTATGTACAAATTATAGATGATGTTGCAGGAAATACTTTAGTTGCAGCTTCAACTCTAGATAAACAAATAAAAGAAAAACATGCAAATAAAATTGCGGCAAAAGAAGTTGGAACTCTAATTGCAAAAAGAGCCGCTGAAAAAAATATAAAAGATGTAGTTTTTGACCGTGGAGGATATATATATCACGGAGTTATCAAAGAAGTTGCTGAAGCAGCAAGAGAAGGCGGTTTAGAGTTTTAGAACGTAGTAAAAAGTTGGAAAGAGTAACATCAGTTATTCACGCGCAGGGACATATCTTGTCCTTATAGGAAGACTATTGAAAAGATGTGACCCCTTTCCAGAAAAGAAAAGGAGGGAAAAGTAATTTAATGGAAGAAAAGCAAGAAAATGAATTAAAAGAAAAAGTAGTCGCACTTAACAGAGTTACAAAAGTTGTTAAGGGTGGTAGACATATGAGATTTTCAGCAGTAGTAGTTGTTGGAGATGGCCAAGGTAGAGTTGGTGTTGGAAATGGTAAAGCTGCAGAAGTCCCAGAAGCTATCAAAAAGGCTATTCAAGAAGCTAAAAAGAATTTAATAAAAGTTCCAATAGTAGAAAATACTGTACCACATGAATTTGTTGGAAAATTTGATAGTGCAAAGGTTATGCTAAAACCAGCAGCAGCAGGTACAGGAATTATAGCAGGTGGTAGTGTTAGACCAGTATTAGAACTTGCAGGATATAAAAATATACGTACAAAAATAATTGGAACAAATAACCCAAGAAATGTAGTTTATGCTACAATAGAAGGGTTAAAGTCTATGCAAACACTTGAATCAGTCGCAGCAAAAAGAGGAAAGAAGACAGACGAAATTTTGTAGTTGCATTTTTTAGAAAGATATGATAAATTATTGATTGGAGGTGCAAAATGAAAATCGAAGAATTAAAGCCAGCTGTGAAAAAAGTAAAAGCTAAGAGAGTTGGAAGAGGAATTGGTTCAGGACTAGGAAAAACTTCAGGTAGAGGACAAAAAGGACAAAAAGCAAGATCTGGCGGTGGAGTTAGACGTGGTTTTGAAGGTGGTCAAACACCATTATATAGAAGATTACCAAAAAGAGGATTTACAAATATTCATGCTAAGAATTATACAGAAGTAACACTTACTATGCTTAATAAATCAAAAGCAACAGATGTTACAGCTGAGAGTTTATTAGAAGAAGGAATAATTGGAAAAATTCAAGATGGAATCGTAGTTTTAGCAACAGGAAAATTAGAGAAAAAATTAAATGTTAAAGCTGTTAGATTTACAGCAAAAGCAAAAGAAAATATCGAAGCTTTAGGCGGAAAGATTGAGGTGATTTAGTTGTTTAAAACCATACAAAATGCGCTAAAAACACCTGATATAAGAAAAAAGCTTTGGTATACATTACTTTTAATTGTACTTTTTAGATTAGGTTGTTATATAACAGTTCCAGGTGTAAATGCTACTGCATTAAATGAATTAATGGGAGATAGTTCATCAACTTTAGCTGGAATGATAAATTTAATTTCAGGTGGTGCGTTTTCAAACTTTTCAATATTTGCAATGAGTATTACACCATATATTACATCAACTATAATTATTCAACTTTTAGGAATGGTTATCCCATCTTTAGAAAGATTAACTAAAGAAGGTGGAGAAACAGGAAAACAAAAAATTAATAGATATACAAAAATTTTGACTATAGTTTTAGCTTTAGTTGAAGCTATAGGAGTATATTTATCATACAGCTCATATGGAGTGTTTACAGATTCAAGTTTCTTAACAGCAACATTGATTGTTACAGGATTTGTTGCAGGAACATCACTTCTTATGTGGCTTGGAGAGCAAATTACTAATAAAGGTATAGGAAATGGAATTTCATTAATAATCTTTATTGGTATTATATCAAGATTACCATCTGTTTTGGTTACCATGTATGACTTAAGTGCAACTGCAGAAGGATTTAGTACAACAGGTTTCCTAACAGCTTTAGGAATTGTTGTTGGAGCAATAATTCTAGTTGCAGCTGTTGTATATATGCAACAAGCAGAGAGAAGAATACCTGTTCAATATTCAAAAAGAGTAGTTGGAAGAAAAATGGTTGGAGCACAAAGCTCAAATATACCACTTAAGCTTGCTATGGCAGGTGTTATGCCTATAATATTTGCATCATCATTTTTAACATTTCCAGCAATGATAATACAAATATTTAACCACGATATTGCTTCAGCAACAGGTTTTTGGGCAACTTTATATAAATTCTCAATGGCAACATCATCTTCAAGTGTTGGTTGGGGATATACTATAGCAAATGCTCTAGTTTATTTATTACTAATAGTAGGATTTACATTCTTCTGGACTTATGCTATGACAAATCCAGCAGAAATATCTGCTAATATTAAGAAAAATGGTGGATTTATTCCAGGAATAAGAGCTGGAAAGCCTACAACAGAGTATTTATCTAGTGTAATGTCTAAAATAACATTATTTGGAGGTTTCTATTTAGCAATAATAGCAATTTTACCAATGTTATTAAGATTTACATCTTTAGATATAACCTTTGGAGGAACAGCGATCCTAATTGTAGTAGGAGTTGCAATAGAATCAATTAATCAATTAGAATCTCAATTAGTAATGAGACATTATAAGGGATTTTTAGAATAGATAGTAAAAAAACCTCAAACTTTATTGAAATAAAGTTGAGGCTTTTTTTATTCAACTAAAGTTGTTGAAGATTCTTTATTTTTTTCTAATTCAATCAATTCATTAAGTTGTGAAATATTTTGATTGTATATTTTAAGAACAAATGAATATGAATTGTTTTTATTAGATTCTTCTGTAGTAAATATTGGATTAGACATTGTAATTTCATTATCATTTATAGTTGTTTTATTTATATCTCTTGTAGCAAGCTTCCAAAAAGCTAAAGCATCTTCTGGTTTTATACCTAATAATTCAGTATATGCGACAAATATTGCATTTAAATTGTTTACAGCTCCAAATAAAACTATTTCCTCTCGTTTGGTAGGATTATCTTTACTTATAGTAAATGTAGCATCAGTATCAGTTATAGTATAATCCCATTCATAGATTAAATCTTCTGCTACGGCAACACTTATGTGATTATCAGAAATTAATATATCACTATCTTGTGCTTTTAAACCACTAGTAACTGAATTGAACTCTGCTTCATTACCGTTTTTATTTCTATGTAATCTTACACTGGCTGATTTTTCTTCTTTAAAATATGCCTTTAGATTATTTAAAAAATCTGTTTTATCTACTTTTGTACTTATTTGGTCTGAATTTTCTTGAACTATATTATTGTTATTATTATTAATAGTATTAGTATTTGCAGTATTGCGAAGACCATTTAATATTAATAGAAAAAGTAATATTAACAATATAATCACTATGATAGAAATTATTAGTAATAGCTTTTTTTTAGACATTTTACCACCCCCTAATTTAGAATTCTATATGATAAGTTAAAAGATGTCAATAATATTACAAGTTTTTTACAAATTCGACAAACCTATTGCAAAACGAAAATAAGTAATGTATAATAAAATTGTATAAATAAAATATGATTGTATCATACAAAACGAATTGTAAAAACTGGAAAAAAAAGAATTTGTAATAAAAATATTTTTGTAATATAGGAGGATGTTATGCAAAAAAATAATAAAAAACTAAACCGTAAAAACGTTGATACTCTAAGAGAGA
>CALXCB010000007.1 GCA_944386695.1 uncultured Clostridia bacterium
CCTATTGGTATATTGCTTTGTTCTGAGAAAAATGATGTTGTAGTTGAATTTACTTTACCAGAAGGTAATAAGAATATTTTTACGTCAAAATATCAATTATATTTACCAACTGTTGAAGAATTAAAGCAGATTATTGAAGAAGAAAAGAAACAAATTGAAACTAATACAATTTTAAATAAAAAAGAAGAAAGTTAAAAAAATTCTTTGATATATGACTTTTTCAATAGCACTTGAAAAAATATAGAAAAAATATAAATTCTATTGTATATTATAAATAAATATATTAACTAATGAATGGAGTAAAAATTAAGTATGAAAAATAAAAAGATAATTATTGTCATAGTTTGTATTGTTATATTAATAGTGGCAGTTATATGTGGAATATATTTTTATAACAGAAATTCTGATACAACAAATGAATCACTAAAAGATAATGCTTATATAGATATATGGAGAGATACTTCAATGGATGCGGATATTGATCTATATTCAACAGGAAGTGGTGTAAATGAAAAGTTATATTTAGGTGCACAGCCAGTTCATTATCTTATAAATAAAAACGGCGATATATATACATATCAAGACAGCTCATACCAAAATAAGATGACAGGTAAAAGAGACCCTGCAACAGTTAAATATATAAAACAGATTTCACAATCTGATTTAGAAAAATTAGAAAATGATTTAAAATCAATTATAGAAAATAATAGTAGTAATTCTATTAGTTTTAATTCTACATATTGGTATATAAAACTAGACAGCAAATCTACTAGGGTTAATGCAAATATACAAACTCAAATATTAAATAATTACCTATAATTGCTAAAAAGCGACTAGTTAAGAAATAATTAGTTACTTATTCTTTTACTATATGCTATATTAATTTTAACAGTTGATTAATCAAATTATTTTTGAGCAAAATGTGGGAGGAACACTATGAAAAATAGGTTTATTTTTTGCAAATAACCTCCTTAAATGCTCCAAAAATTACTCCTACGAAATTCTAAAATTACTTAAGATACGTAGTTTTAGAACTTTGTGGGAGTATATTTAGCAATATTTTTCTAAAAATTCAGTTGCATTCATTATTTCGGGTTTATCTATATCAATATCGTTAAAATCTTTATCGCCTGTTATAAAAACATCAACGTCTTCAATAATAGCTGTATGCAAAATAATATAATCAATCTTTATCTCTTATTTGAAATAATTTATTCTCCACTGTGGTTGGAGAATAAACTAAAATAAAGGGAAAATCTTTTAAAAATTCATACTAATCCTTCTTTCTATTTTTTCTAAATTCTTTTATCATCTTTACAACATCTTCTTCTGTTTTTAAGTCAAGTCTTTCTGCCTCGCCATCAAATGAATCTTGTATTTTTTCTAGTGCAAGCATTGCTGAATTTTGAATAACTATGTCATTACCTTTTTGAATAAAAAGAATTTTACTTCCTTCTTTCAAACCTAACAATTCTCTAATTGATTTTGGAATAGTTACTTGTCCTTTTGTAGTTACTTTTGCTAGTTCCATAAAATCACTTCCTTTCCTTTTCCTTACTTTCCTTACTTATATTATATGATATTTTTTTTATTTTATCAATATTTTTGATGATTTTTATTGAAAATTATAAAGATTATTAAAATCCTTTTTCAATCATTTCTTTTGTTTTGATTTTCACCTCTTTATCAAATTCTAATATTTCATCAATATCTTTTAAGTCTCTTTCTTCATACATATTTATTAGCTTTTCTATTCCTAAAGGAATTTGTGTATACTTTATTTTTTTATTAATAAAAGCATCAACTAATATTTCATCTGCAGCATTTAAGATAACTTGATAGCAATGCCCTTTTTCAATTGCTGTATATGCTAATTTTAAGCATTTAAATTTATCTAAATCAGGTTTTTCAAATTTTAATTCACTTATTTTAAACAAATCAAGTTTTTCTATATTATTATTTAATCTTTTGGGATAATTTAAAGCATATGCTATTGGAATTTGCATAGATTTAGGTCCAATATTAGCCATAATTGTACCATCTTTAAATTGCACCATAGAATGTACTAAACTTTTTCTATGTACAACTACTTCAATTTGATTGGGGTCAACATCAAATAACCATTTTGCTTCTATTACTTCAAATCCTTTATTTATCATCGTTGAAGAATCTATTGTAACTTTTTTTCCATATGCCAAGTAGGATGACTCAATGCCTCCTCGACTGTGATTTCATCTGTTATAGCTTTATCGAAAAAAGGGCCTCCTGAAGCTGTTAATAATATTTTATCAATTGGATTTTCTTCTTCTCCATTTAAACATTGCATAATTGCACTATGTTCGCTATCAACTGTAAGTAATTTTGCTCCACTTTTTTTAGCGGTTTGCATTATTAAATTTCCACCTGTAACTAAAACTTCTTTGTTAGCTAATGCTACTGTTTTTCCATTTTTTATCATATTGTATGTAGGTTTTAAACCTGCAATCCCAACTAATGCAGAAACTGAAATATCAAAATCTATTAAATTAGATATTTCTTCCAATCCATCTTCTCCATAGTAGATATTTATATTGGGATACTTTTTTTCTATTATATCTGCATTTTTTTTATCAATTATATAAATATTTTTTGGCTTAAATTCATCTATTTGCTCTATTAATTTGCTAATATTTTTACCAGCTACTAGAGTTACAACATTAAATAAATCTTTATTTTCTCTAACTACATTTAGTGTACTTGTTCCAATTGAACCAGTTGAACCAAAAATTGCTATATTTTTCATATTATTTTTTCCTTTTCAATAATTATTTAGTAATCTAATTATAGCATATAAAATAAGCAGTATTCAATAGCAGATTTTATTTACAAAGATTATATTATTGCAATTTTAAATTAGATTATGTATAATAAATTCATAATTTAGAAAGAGAACAATAGAGTTCGCAACTTATAGACTTTTAGGAGAAAAAATAATGAAAAATATAGAAGAATATTTAAAGCAATTTTTTGGAGGAATAAAAGATCCATCTTTAAAAGCAATGAAATACTTTATTAATAAATTCAATAATTTTGAAGAAAAAATGAAATTTATTCATATAGCAGGAACAAATGGTAAAGGAAGTTGTACAGAGATTATATCTAATATTTTAATTAAACAAGGATACAAGGTAGGAAAATTTATTTCACCACATTTAATTAAATATAATGAAAGAATAAGTATAAATAAAAAGGAAATTTCTGATAAAGAAATGTCAGATATAATAGAAGAACTAGAGCTATTAATAGAAAACTATAACAAAAAAGAAAATGAAAAGATTACTTTATTTGAATTAGAAACCATAATGGCTTTATTATATTTCTACAGAAATAATGTTGACTTTGTTGTATTAGAGACAGGCTTAGGAGGTTTATATGATTGTACAAATATTATAACAAAGCCGCTAGTATCTGTAATTACATCAATTGGTTATGATCATATAAGTATTCTGGGTGAAACACTACCAGAAATAGCATATCAAAAAGCAGGAATTATTAAGGAAAATTCACACACTGTAATATTTGAACAAGGGCCATCTATAGATAATGTGTTTATAAATGAATGTAAGAAAAAAAATAATATTTTACATATAATAAGAAATACAGATATATCTCATTATAGTTTTGATGAAAATTTTCAATATTTTGACTATAAAGATATGAAAAATTTATGCATAAATTTAAAAGGTAAAATTCAAATAAAAAATGCAAGTATAGCTATAGAAGTAATGAAAATTATAAATGACTATGGATATAGGGTAGATACACAAAATATATTAATTGGATTAAGGACAGTTATTCATAAAGGGAGAATGGAGCAATTAAATCATGAACCAAGAATTATTTATGATGGAGCTCATAATGAGCCAGCAATCGAGAATTTATTAGACATGGTCAAAATGTATTATCCTAAAATGAAAAGAAGGTATATTATATCAATTTTAAAACGAAAGAATTATAAAAAAATGTTAGAGATATTGTCCCAAGATAAAAATGCGATATTTATTGTTACATCAGGGAATGATGCTAATAGATTTGTTACAAAAGATGAATTATATCATTGTATGAGTAAATATGTAAAATATGATAAAGTTTATAAAGAAAATTTAGAAATGGCAATACAAAATGCTATGAATAGTGATGAAAACATAGTTAATTTTGTCATAGGCAGTTTTTATACATATGGCACAGTTATAAGAAAAATAGATGAAGTGAAAAAAAATAATAGTATTATACCAAAGAACATATAAAGCAAGAGTGGAAAAGTTTTTTATGACAAAAAAACAAAAAAACTATAAAAATACATAAAAATATGATATACTTAATATTAGTAAAGTATCAAAATATGAAAGTAGGGGAAAAGATTGAAAAATAATAAAAGAAAAAATATTCAAGATAGAAGACATGAAGAAAGAAGAAAATATGTAAGAAGAGAGAATAATCGAGGAATAGTAGATAGAAGAGGAGCAATGGAAAGAAGAGAACTAAATAGAAGAATGGAAGATAAAGAAAATTTGATAGAACAAGATTTTGAAAGAATATTTGATGACCAAGTAGAAGGAAGAAATGCAGTATTAGAACTTTTAGAAAGTGATAGAGATATAAACAAACTTTATATTACAAAAGGAGAAAGAAAAGGTTCTATAAATAAAATTATTGCAATTGCTCAAGAGAAAAAAATAGTGATTGTTGAAAAAGATAAAAGACAAATGGATATGATGGCACAAACACAAAATTATCAAGGAGTAATAGCGATAGTAGCACCATATAAGTATGTAGAAGTGGAAGATATTTTAAATCAAGCAAAAGAAAAGAATGAAAAGCCTTTTGTTTTAATTTTAGATTGCATAGAAGATGTACATAACTTAGGTGCAATAATTAGAACTGCAGAAGCCGCCGGAGTACATGGTATAATAATCCCTAAAAGGAGAGCAGTAGGAGTAAATAGTACAGTCGCAAAAGTTGCATGCGGAGCAGTAGAACATATGAAGATAGCCAGAGTAAATAATATTAATGATACAATTAAAAGATTAAAAGAACAAGGAATATGGATAATTGGAACAGCAGTAGATACAGAAAAATATTATTTTGATCAAGATTTAACAATTCCATTAGCTATAGTGATAGGCAATGAAGGGAAGGGGATAAGAGATTTAACTAAAAAAAATTGTGATTTTTTAGTTAAAATTCCAATGATAGGACAAGTTGAATCATTAAATGCTTCTGTTTCTGCTGGTATAATAGTATATGAAGTGTTAAAACAAAGAAAATATAAATAATAGGAGAAAATTTATATGATGGAGAGAAAATTAAAAATAATAATAATTATACTAGTTATATTGATGGTTTTAATAGGAGTAGGAGGAACAGCATTATATTTAACAACAGATTTTTTGAAATCTGACGAAGTATTATTTCAAAAATATATTGCTCAAAATGTCCAAAATATAATAGACGTATTTGATATTTCAAATGAAGAAGCATATATAGATAAATTGAGGGATAATGATCATAATGAATCTATAAATATGGAATTGAAATATTTAGAAAATCAAGATGATGAAGAAGAGGTATATAATATTCAAGGAGAAGGAATTGTGTCTCCATCAAAAAGTTCTTTATATAGAAAAATTGATGCAACATATGGAGAGCAGGAGTTAGCGTCTATAGAAATGTTAAAAGAAAATGATATATATGGTTTTAGATTATCAAATTTGGTGCAACAATTTGTTAGTGTTCAAAATGCAACTATAGCATATTTGGTTTCAAGTATGGGATATGATGGACAATATTTTTCTGAAAAAATGAACTTAGATAATATAGACTTTTCTGGGCTTTTAACTTTTTCAGACGAAGAAATAGAACAACTAATTACTGCATATGCTAATGCAATATTTTCAGAAATAGATGAAAAGAATTATTCTTCAAGAAGAAATGTTGGAATAACACTAAATAATGGAGAAAGTGTTGATACAACAGCATATATATTGACAATAACTAAAAATGATTGGGACAATATGTATAAGAGGATATTAAATCAAACAATAAGCAATCAAATAGTTTTAGCTAAGATAGATCAAATAGATGCAAAAATTAAAGAAGCAGGATTTAATGAACCAGAAGGTCAAAGCTTAAAAGAAAAGTTTGTATCTAAACTTCAAGAAATAATAAATAGTATAGAATATAGAGGTGCAGATTCAAGAGAAATAGAATTTACTGTATATCAAATGAAAGGAAAAACTGTAAGAACTTCAATAAAAACAGAGACAAATGAATTTTTAATAGATTTAGATGAAAAAAATGGTAAAACAATTAGTTTAAAAGCTTCAACTACAACAAATGATGAGATTATTACCAAACTATATTCTATAGGAAAAGGAAATAGTGAGAGTGGATTTACAAAGAATTTAAAATATAATGATGATACAACAAATTTAGAAATAAATATGACAAATGAGCAAACAGATACGAATGGAACTACTAATATTACTTTAAATTATTCAAACGAAAAAATTACTAATTTAAATGTCGTAGCAGATATAAATACAGAAATAACTAATACTCAAACAATACCAGAAACATTTAATGAAAATAATAATATACTTATAAATAATTATGAAGGTAATAATATAATAGCAATATTTGAGAATCTTAAGGAGAGATTTATTGCAAGTTTAGAAGAAAGCCAAGCTAATATTAATACCAAGATGTTAAACAATATTTTACTTTGGATTGATGAGAGAGAACAAGAATCATTATTAGAAGATCAAAACAATGCAGAAATGCAAAAACAAAGATTTAATAATCAATTTATTTTATATGAAGGAGAAAACTTAAATTATGAACATGTTCAAAGATTAATAAATGTTGTTGGTAAAAATATGTCTAATTATGAGGTTCTTGATGGAAATAAAATAAAAATATATATAGCTAAAGACTCTCAAAATGAACAATTAGCTAGTCAAATTGCTAATGTTATAATTGAAGATTATACTTATAATGTAACAATAAACTATAGAGAAGATGGCTGGGTAGATTCTATAGATATATCAGTTTATGAAGAAGAATAGAAAAAATGCTTGCATTTACATAAAAGTTGTGATATAATCTGTGCGTTAAATAAAACACATAAAGGGAGCTAATAAAGGAGTGCCTAAAAAGGTCTTTATTAAGCTAAGAACTTTATGGAAGAAATAACAAAAAGGAGGAAATAAAAATGGCAGTAGTTGCAATGAAACAATTACTTGAAGCAGGTGTTCACTTTGGACATCAAACAAGAAGATGGGATCCAAAAATGGCTGAATATATATTTCAAGCTAGAAATGGAATCCATATAATCGATTTACAAAAAACATCTAAAAAGTTAGATGAGGCTTATGAATTTATCAGAAGTCAAACAGAAGAAGGAAAAACAGTGCTATTTGTAGGAACAAAAAAACAAGCACAAGAGTGTATTAAAGAGGCTGCAGAAAAATGCGGAATGTTCTATGTAGACCAAAGATGGTTAGGAGGAATGTTAACAAACTTCAAAACAATCAAAACAAGAATTCAAAGACTAAAAGATTTAGAAGCAATGGAAGAAGACGGAACATTTGAAGCATTACCAAAAAAAGAAGTTATATTATTAAGAAAAGAAATGACAAAACTTCAAACAAATTTAGGTGGAATAAAAGATATGGAAGAAATGCCAGGAGTTATCTTTTTAGTAGATCCTAAAAAAGAATACAATGCAGTTAATGAGGCTAAAAAATTAAATATTCCAATAGTAGGAATAGTTGATACAAACTGCAATCCAGAGGTATTAGATTATCCTATTCCTGGAAATGATGATGCAATAAGAGCAGTTAAATTAATAACAGATGTTATTGCAAATGCAGTTATAGAAGGAAAACAAGGAGAAAGTTTCGAAAAAGTATTATCTGAAAATAGTGAAGAAACAACTGCAGAAACTATTGAAGAAGTAGTAGCAAATGAAATAAAACCAGAAACAGTAAATGAAGAGGCATAATATTAAAATTTAAGAGTAGGGCTTAACTGCTCTACTCTATTTAATATAATTTATAAATAGGTAGTGTAAAATAAAATATGAAAAAATGGTAGACATAAGTTGATTAAGACTTATCCTCTAACTCAATTATAATATGCTTTATAAAATTTTATAAAGGCTGAAATGAATAGGCTTTGCCTAGCCTTTACAAAATTTTAAAAGCACATAGCTTTTAGTTAAGAGGATACATAATTAATTTAGTCTAAGGGGGGGAAAAGGTTATTTTGACAGAAATGCTTTAATATCAACACTTTAAGCCACTTTTTGTATAAAAACTTTACACAACCTATAAATAAGGAGGAGATTTATTATGATATCAGCAGCAATGGTAAAAGAGCTAAGAGAAAAAACAGGTGCAGGAATGATGGACTGCAAAAAAGTTTTAACAGAAGCAAATGGAGATATGGAAAAAGCAGCAGAGCTTTTACGTGAAAAAGGAATAGCAAAAGCAGCTAAAAAATCTGATAGAATAGCAGCAGAAGGGTTAGTTTTAGGATATGTATCAGAAGACAAAAAAGTAGGAGCTGTTGTTGAAGTTAACTCAGAAACAGACTTTGTTGCACAAAATGCGGAATTTAGAAGTTTTGTTGAAGAAATAGCCAAACAAGTAGCGTTAAAAAATCCTAATAGTGTTGAAGACTTATTAGAACAAGATTCAATAGAAAATCCAGGAAAAAAAGTTTCAGAAGTATTAATAGAAAAAGTATCAAAAATAGGAGAAAAATTAAGTATACGTCGTTTTACAAGATTTGAAACAACAGATGGATTAATTGAAAAATATATTCATGGTAATGGAAAAATAGCTGTTTTAGTTAATACAAAGAATGCTGATGATGAGTTAGCAAAAGATATTTGTATGCAAATAGCAGCAGCTAAACCAGAATTTTTAAATAGAGAAGCTGTACCTCAAGATAGACTTGATAAAGAAATGGAGATTTTAAAAGCTCAAGCTATGAATGAAGGAAAACCAGAAGCTATAGCAGAAAAAATTGTTCAAGGAAGAATAAACAAATTCTATAGTGAAATTTGTTTAGTAGAACAACCATTTGTAAAAGATCCAGATACAAAAATACAAGATTTATTAAAATCAAAGAATGCTGAAATAGTTGAATTTGCAAGAATAGAAACAGGAGAAGGAATCGAAAAGAAAGAAGAAAACTTTGCAGAAGAAGTTATGAAACAAATAAAATAATTAAAAAATAAACATTTTCCTCTAATAATAATCATATAATAAAATATAAGATTATTATTGGAGGTTTTTTCTTGAAAAATATGTTTTTTGTAATAAATAAAGAGAAAGTTTATGCTTATGTTGTTTCTATATTAACAATAGTAACATTATTTTTTATGTCATATGTATTAAGTTCAGATTTGGAAACTGTGGAGGAAACTTCCACAAATATTGAACGAAATGTGAATAATCAAACTAATAATTTAATATCAAGCAATGTTATAACAGAAAATAATTCAAATGTATAGGTATAATTATAAAACAAAGGGATATAATTAAATTAGAATAAAGTTTAGAGGGGATTGAAATGCCTTTTATTGGAATAGTCGCTAAAGAAAATGACAGTAATTTTATAAAAAATGAAATAATAAAAAATACTAAAACTAATAAATTTGAAATAATAAACCTTAATAGAAAGAGCATAGAAAATGTAAAAAATATTAAATTTGATGTTTTAGTAATTCACGAAAACATAGACGGATTATTAAAATCTTCTAAGTATTTAGAGGATATTGTTAATAGATCTTGTTATGTTATTATAAATTCTGATATAAAAAATAATTTATTATTAAAAAGTTTAAGTGGTAATATTATTACATATGGTTTTAATTCAAAAGCTACTATAACAATTTCAAGTATAAAAGAAGAAAATACTATGCTTTGTATTCAAAGAGCTATACAAGGAATAAATAAAGAGATAATAGAAGAGCAAGAAATAAATATAGAAATTGAGAAAAATAATGTAAATAAACTGTATAATGTGCTAGTAATATTTACAATATTAAGGATTTATGGCATAATTTTGAAAAAAATTTAGAAAAAATAAACTTTTTATGTAGACAAATCCTAAAAAGTGTTGTATAATAAGAAATATGAGATTTGTGACAGTAAAGATAAAGGGCACTCTAGATAAATCAAAAAATAGGGAGGAATAAAAATTGGATACAAATTATTTAGAAAACAACTACTTAACATTAGTAGGAAGGGTAACATCTGAAAAGCAATTTAGTCATGAAATTTATGGAGAGAGATTTTACACTTTTGATCTTTCAATACCACGTTTAAGTGGAAACGCAGATATCATCCCAGTAACAGTATCAGAAAGACTAATAAATGATGATATGATGAAGTTAGAGACAAAACTATTAATAAAAGGTCAATTTAGATCTTATAACAGCTATGAGAATGAAAAAAACAGATTAATACTTACAGTATTTGCTAAAGATATTGAAGAATTAGAAGATAAGCAAGAAGCTGAAGTTGATGAGGAAGGAAATCCTTTACCAGTAAATGATTTTGTAAAAAAAGATACAATAACAAATGAGGTTGTATTAATAGGATATATCTGTAAAAAACCAATTTATAGACAAACACCATTTGGAAGAGAAATAGCAGATTTATTATTAGCAGTAAATAGAGCTTACAATAAATCAGATTATATTCCATCAATAGCATGGGGAAGAAACGCAAGATTCTGTCAAAATCTAGAAGTTGGTACAGAAGTAAAAGTAGTAGGAAGAATTCAATCTAGAAACTATGAAAAGAAATATGAAGATGGAACAGTTGTAAAAAAAGTAGCATATGAAGTTTCAATTGGAAGTTTAGAAGTAATCAAAGAAGCAGAAAATAAAGAAAATGATAGTGAAGTAGCAGTAGAAGAAAAAGCTATGTAATGAAGTACCCAAATATTACATTAAGTAATATTTGGGTACGATCTAATTAAATTATAAATTAATACTTGACAACCCCTATATTAATAGAGTATAATATAAAAGTATATTGGGCGAAAGGTAAGAATGATAACCGATTAGAGAGGATCCCACATACAGTTATGTATGACCGGAAGGGGGGAATAAATAATGTCAGAAATAAAAGTTAATAATGGTAATATAGAAGATGCTTTAAAAAGATTTAAAAGACAATGTGCAAGAAATGGCGTACTTCAAGAAGTTCGTAAAAGAGAGCATTATGAAAAACCTAGTGTAAAGAGAAAGAAAAAGTCAGAAGCAGCTAGAAAAAGAAAATATTAAAATAAAATTTAATATAAAATTAAAAAGGATAATTCATTTTTCAAGAAAATATCTTGAAAAATGTAATTGTCCTTTTTTCTTAAATACATAACACTTGAATAATAAATAAAATTTGTAGTATAATAAATAATATTAAAATAGAGAGGAATGAGAAAATGAAATATCAAAAACAAGAAATTAAAAAAGGTATAAAATTACATCTTATAAATACAGATAAATTTAAAACAAATTTAATAGCAATATTTTTAACAACTCCGCTAAGTAGAGAGTATGTTACATTTAATGCAATTTTATCTGCTGTGCTTAGGCGAGGATCAAAAACTATGCCAAGCCAAGAAGAAATAAGTAAAGTTTTAGAAGGAATGTATGGAGCAGCTTTTGACTGTGGAATAAATAAAACAGGAGATAATCATATATTAAAATTTTATTTAGAAAGTGTAAATGACAAATTTCTTCCAGATGATGGTGAAAATATGTTAAAACTTAGTATAGAAAAGTTAGCAGATATAGTATTTAATCCATACTTAGAAGATGGAACTTTCTCATCAGAATATCTAGAGCAAGAAAAAGAAAATATGAGACAACGAATAAATGCAAGAGTAGACAATAAGGCAGGTTATGCTAAACTAAGATGTGTACAAGAGATGTATCAAAATGAGCCAGCAGGATTATATAGATTTGGGTATGTAGAAGATTTACCAGCGATTAATAAAGAAAATTTATATGAATATTATAAAAAACTTTTAAAAGAATGTAAAATTGATATATTTGTCTCTGGAGAAATTGAAAAAGATGAATGTATGAAGATTATTGAAGAAAATGAAAATATAAAACAATTAGAAGAAAGAACAGCAAATTATATTGTAAATGATATTGAGACAAAAGTAAAAAAAGAAGAAAAAATAGTAACAGAAAGTTTAGATGTAACTCAAGGAAAATTGGTAATTGGTTGTGATATTTTATTTAATGATAAAGATCTAGAAGATAAAAATTTAAAATATCAAGCAATGTTATATAATAGTTTACTAGGAGGAAGTGCGAATTCAAAATTATTCCAAAATGTAAGAGAAAAAGCAAGTCTTGCATATACGGTAAGTTCAAATTATGTACGATACAAAAGCAATATATTTATAAATGCAGGAATAGAGATTGATGATTTTGAAAAAGCTGTAAATATAATAAAAGAGCAGATGGAAAGCCTAAGAAAAGGGGACTTTACGGAAGAAGAAATAGAAAATGAGAAAAAGGGAATAACATCACAAATAAAAATGATAGAAGATGAACAAGATACAGAAATAATTTATTTCTTAGGTCAAGAGATAACAAATTCAAATGTAGGAATAGAAGAATATAAACAAGGAATAGAACAAGTAACAAAAGAACAAATAGTAAATATTGCATCAAAAGTAAATATAAACACAATATATTTTTTAAGAAATTAGGAGGAGAGTATGCAAACAATATATAATTCAAAAGTAAAGGAAACTGTATATATAGATAAACTAAAAAATGGACTTACAGTTATGATAATTCCTAAACCAGGAATACAAAAAAAGTATATAATATGGGGAACTCGTTATGGTTCTAATGATAATAAATTTATAGTGCCAGGAGAAGATACTGTAACTGAAGTTCCAAAAGGAGTAGCACATTTCTTAGAACACAAAATGTTTGAACAGGAAAATGGGAAAAATAGTTTAGATGTTTTAACATCTATTGGAGTATCGGCAAATGCATATACTACAAATGACCATACAGCATATCTTTATGAATGCACAGATAATTTTTATGAGGCATTAGACGAATTTATGGATTATGTTCAACATCCTTATTTTACAGACGAAAATGTTGAAAAAGAAAAAGGGATAATTGGTCAAGAAATAAAAATGTATGATGATTATCCAGAGTGGAGAGTGTATTTAAATGCATTAGAGGCTATGTATCAAAATAATCCAGTAAAATTAGATATTACAGGAACAGTAGAGACAATAAGTAATATAGATAAAAATATTTTATATAAATGTTATAATACATTTTATAATCCATCAAATATGTGCTTAGTAGTTAGTGGGGATTTTGTGCCAGAAGAATTGATAAATGAAATAAAGAAAAGGTTAATTGAAAAGCATCAAAATGGAGAAATAAGACGAATATATGAAGAAGAGCCAGAAACTATTGTAAAGAAAAAAATTGAAACAAAAATGAATATAAGTAAACCAATATTTACAATAGGAATAAAAGAAAAAACTCCAACACAAAAAGAAAAAGTGAAAATTCATATAACAGTAGAAATATTGTTAAATATGCTATTGGGAGAAAGTTCAGATTTATATAAAGATTTATATAAAAATGGTAATTTATCTGCAATGCCAAATTTATCATATGAGTTTGGAGATAATTATGCTCATATATTAATTTCTGAAAGTGCAAATAATCCAGAGGAAGTTTATGAAAAAACAAAACAAAAAATAAAGGAATTTAAGCAAAATGGTTTAAATGTCCAAGATTTTGAAAGAACAAAAAAAATGATATATGGTGCATATATAAAAGAGTATAATGATGTAACAAGTATTGCTAGAATGTTTTTATCAGATTTCATGAAAGAGATAAATAGTTTTGATTATTTAGAAGAAATTGAAAATATAGATATCTCTTTTGCAACACAAATTTTTAATGATAATTTTCAAGAAGATAAAATGGTGCTTTCTGTTGTAATTTAATTAAAAATGTCGAGAACTATCAAATAATAAAAAACTTAGTAAAATAAAGGGTTACGAAAAATTTTAAAACTATGCAAAATCACTTGACTATGGTAAAATAATGTGATAATTTAGTAACATATGTAAGAGAAAAAAGAAAAAATAAATTTTATGACTTAAAGGAGCGATGGCAAATGTTGAATGATGAAATTTGTAAATTAAGAGATGAATTAAACAGAAGCATAGAAGAAGGCAAAGATTATGCTATAATATATGATTTAAGCGTAAAATTAGATGAACTAATAGCAGAATTTTATAGAATTAAGACTAGTTAAATAAAATATACCTAAATTATTGGACAACTGTTTGATAATTTAGGTATATTTTATGTTTGACAACTGTTTATATAAAATATTTTATAATTGGAGAGAAAATTATGTAAATAAAACTTGCAAAATGTTGAGAATTATGGTATAATAAGACACAATTTCGCTAAAAATATAACTAGAAGGAGAGTGAATATTATTTTAAAACCAAAATTTTCGCATTATACAAAAGATTTAGCAAAGATTGTTATAATTGCAATAATTACAGGGTTTTTATTAATTTTAGCGAGTATTTTTATAAAATATGAACCAGGATATGAAGTAACAATTGCAGCAAAAAAACTAGGATATATAGAAAATGTAAGTGAATTTGAAAAACTAATAGAAGAAAATGTTATAAATCAAAAAGGAACAAATATAGCAAATGTAGAATTAACAGACCAACCAGTTTATAAAAAAGTTTTAGTAGAAAGGAATATGTATTTAAATGATCAAGACATAATAGATGAAATAAAGGAAAATAATGTTATAATAACTTATAAGTATTATGAAGTTTCTCTAAATGATGAAATAAGAGCAAATGTGGATACCTTAGAAGATGCAGAAGAAGTAGTAAATACAATAAAGGAAGAATTTGACGGAGATGGATTAGATTTAGATCTTCAGATTAATGAATATTACACAGAAAATATAGAAGATTTAAATACAGAAACAGTAGAGGTTGCATCAACAGCTGTTGAAACAGCAGCCGAAGAAGTAAAAGAAGAAAAAGAGAAGAATGAAGCCTTAGCTATAATAAATGATATAAAATTATCTGTTCTTCCAGTAACAGGGAGAATAACATCAAGATATGGAGTGGCAAGTTCTATAAGGCGTTCAGCTCATACAGGTTTAGATATAGCATGTACACAAGGAACAGACATAAAAGCTATATCAGCAGGTACAGTAACATTTTCAAATTATAAAGGATCTTATGGTAATTTAGTAAAAATAGATCATGGAAATGGAGTAGAAACTTGGTATGGGCATTGTAGCAAATTATATGTTGATGTAGGAACTAAAGTAGCGGCAGGTGATGTAATTGCAGCAGTTGGCTCGACAGGAAATTCAACAGGACCACACTTACATTTTGAAATAAGAATAAATGGGAAAACTGTAGATCCACAAAATTATGTATATTAAATTAAAAGTAACAGATAGTAAGAAGAAAAATCTTTTTACTATCTTTTTCAAATATATTTACAAATAAAATTTTTAAATATATAATTTAGCAAGTGAAGATTGAGTTTTTGATTGATCTTAAATGAAAGGAAGGATCGTAAAAATGGGAAAATTATTTGTAATAGATGGGACAGATGGAAGTGGAAAGCAAACACAATTTACAAAATTACAAGAAAGGTTAAGTAAGGAAGGAATAGAATTTAAAACTGTAAGTTTTCCGAATTATGATAGTCCAAGTTCATCACTTGTAAAAATGTATTTATCAGGAAAATTTGGTAAAAAAGCTAAAGATGTGAGTCCTTATATAGCATCAACATTTTATGCAGCTGACAGATATGCAACATTTAGGACAAAATATCAAGATTACTATGAAAATGGAGGAATAATATTAGCAGATAGATATACAACTGCTAATATGGTTCATCAAGCAGGAAAAATTTCAGATAAAAACGAGAGAAAAAAATTTTTAGATTGGTTATGGGATTTTGAATTTAATTTATATGGATTACCAATTCCAACAGAAGTTTTTTTCTTAAATATGCCAGTTGAAAAATCAATTGAATTAATGAAAGGTAGGAAAAATAAATTTACTAATGATGAAAAAAAGGATATACATGAAAGTGATATAAATCATTTGAAAGATTCTTATCATGCTGCATGTGATGTAGCAAAAGATTATAATTGGTATGAAATTAGATGTGTGAAAGAAGATAGAATAAGAACAATAGAAGATATCCATGAAGAAATTTATGATGAGATTAAAAAGCACTTATAAAACTTATAGAAACAGTAACTATTTATGTCGAATAGTGTCGAAAAATGTGAATAAATCAAAGAAAAATTCAAAATGTCTATTGCAAAAATAAATAACTTGTGTTATATTATGTAAGGTTGTGAAAAATGAGGAAAGGAAGGAAAGTGTGAAAACATTTTTTGATGGAGTATTTATTGACAAGAAGAAACTAGAAGAGGCAGGCATCAAATACCCCATAAAACTAGAATATTTTAAAACAACAGGAGAAGAAGAAAATGTTGAAACGAGATTCGGAATAGAAGTAGTGAAAACAGAGTATTTAGAAGATAGTGTTAAAATAGAATCTAAAGAAGTGAAAAGTGTAACAAATAATTTACAAGAACAAGAGCGAATTCTAACATTATTAAAAAATAATGAGGTCACGCCAATTGGAGTCGAGGATGTTTTACAGGAAATAATAGAAAATTGAGGTAATTAAATGAATGTATTTATAGAAAAGATAGTATAATTAAAGGATACTATCTTTTTAAATTATGTGAAAAATATAAATAAAATTTTTGCTACAATCAATATAAACATTTATTTCTGATAATTTAAAATTAACATTGACTTTTAGCAAAAATCTATATATAATTTAAAAGATTACATAACATAAAGGCAAAACAAAGTTAAAAAATTTTTTAACCAAAATGAAAAAGCCTTTAGGAAGAGAGGAAAAAGATAGTATATGGCAGATAAATTAATAATAGTAGAATCACCTGCAAAGGCAAATACTATAAAAAAATTTTTAGGAGGAAGCACAAAAGTTCTTGCCTCAATGGGACATATAAGAGATTTACCAAAATCAAAAATGGGAATAGATATAGAACATGATTTTGAACCACAATATATAAATATAAGAGGAAAAGGAGAATTAATAAAAACATTAAAGAAAGAAGCTAAATCAGCAAAAAAAATATATTTAGCAACTGACCCGGATCGAGAAGGAGAAGCAATTGCATGGCATTTATCTCATATTTTAGATGTAGAAGATGGGAAAATTACAAGAGTAACATTTAATGAAATAACAAAAGGAGCAGTAAAAAAAGCTATTCAAGAGCCAAGAGATATAGATTTAAATTTAGTTGATGCTCAACAAGCACGTAGAGTATTAGATAGAATAGTAGGATATAATATAAGTCCTGTTCTATGGAAAAAAGTAAAAAGAGGACTATCAGCAGGAAGAGTACAATCAGTTGCAGTAAAGCTTATAGTTGATAGGGAAGAAGAAATAGAAAAATTCATACCAGAAGAATATTGGAATATATATGTAAACTTATTAGACGAAAAAACAAAAAAAGAATTTGAAGCACATTTTACAGGAAAAAATGGAAAAAAGATAGAATTACATAAAAAAGAAGAAGTTGACGAAATCTTAAAATATCTAGAAAAAAGCACATATATAGTAAAGGATATAAAAAGAGGTGAAAAGAAAAGAAATCCAGCACCACCATTCACAACAAGTACAATGCAACAAGAAGCATCAAGAAAATTAAATTTCACATTAAAAAGAACAATGTCAATAGCACAAGGACTGTATGAAGGAGTAAAATTACCACAAGGACATACAGGACTTATTACATATATGAGAACAGACTCAACCAGAATTTCAGAAGAAGCAAGAGCTGCTGCTAAAGAACAAATAGTATCAACTTATGGAGAAAAATATTATGAAAATAGATATTACAAGAAAAACAAAGAGGCTCAAGATGCGCATGAAGCAATACGACCTACTCATATTGAGCTTGAACCAGACTCAATAAAAGAATATTTATCTCCAGATCAATATAAATTATATAAATTAGTTTACAATAGATTTTTAGCAAGTCAAATGTCAGCAGCAGTATTTGACACAATGCAAGTTTCAATAAAAGCTGGAGAATATGACTTAAAAGCTAGTGGGCAAAATCTTAAATTCCAAGGGTTTATGGTACTTTATGTTGAATCAACAGATAGTGAGCCAGAAAAAGAAAAAGGAATGTTACCTCCACTAGAAGAAAATCAAACAGTAAAAAAAGAAAAAATAAATCCAAAACAAAGTTTTACAGAGCCACCTAGCAGATATACAGAAGCCAGTTTAGTAAAAGCATTAGAAGAAAAAGGAATAGGAAGACCAAGTACATATTCACCAATAATTACAACAATTATAGAAAGACATTATATACAAAAGGAACAAAAGCAATTAGTGCCAACAGAATTAGGAAAAATAGTAAATAAAATTTTAGTAGAAAATTTTTCTGATATAGTAAATGAGACATTTACAGCAGAAATAGAAACTAGATTTGATAAAATTGCAGAAGGAAATGAAAACTGGAAGAAAGTCATAAGAGAATTTTATACACCTTTTATAAAAGAAGTAGAAGATGTAGAGAAAAAGCTTGAACATGTAGAAATACAAGATGAAGAATCAGATGTGGTTTGTGAAAAATGTGGAAGAAAAATGGTTTATAAGTATGGAAGATACGGAAAATTTTTAGCTTGTCCAGGATTCCCAGAATGTAGAAATACAAAGGCAATTGTTGAAACTATAGATGTACCTTGCCCAAGCTGTGGAGGAACAGTATTAGTTAAAAAAAGTAAGAGAGGAAGAAAATTCTACGTTTGTGAAAATAGTCCAGAAAAATGTAATTATATATCTTGGAATAAACCTAAGCCAGGAGAAAAATGGAATCCAGAGGAAAAAGCTGATATAGATGTAAAACCAAAAAAGAAAAAGGCGAAGAAAAAAACGACAAAGAAGAAGTGAGATAAATTATGGAAGAACAAAAATATATATTAAAAAATCAGGACTCATTTGAACTAAAGCATATTTTCGATTGTGGGCAATGTTTTAGATGGAATGAGGAAGTAGATGGTAGTTATACAGGTGTTTTTGGTAGAAATGTTTTAAATGTACAAAAACATCAAGATGAAATAATATTTAAAGGTATAGTAAGTGGTGATATAGAAAAAATAGTAATATCTTATTTTGATTTAGATAGAAATTATACAAAAATAAAAGAAAATCTTTCTAAAATAGATGAAAATGTAAAGCTAAGTGTAGAATATGGTGAAGGTATCAGAATATTAAATCAAGAATTAATAGAAACTATTTTATCATTTATAATATCTGCAAATAATAATATTCCAAGAATTAAAGGCATAATAGAAAGAATTTGCCAAAATTATGGAGATAAAATTGTATGGAATGAAAAAAGTTATTATACATTTCCTACACTAGATCAGTTAAAGGATGTAAGTATTGAAGAATTTAGAAATTTAGGTGCAGGATTTAGAGATAGGAGATTATACGAAACAATTCATATGTTATTAGATGGAACTGTAAACATAAGTGCTTTATATGTGGAAAAAGATACACAAAAAGTAAGAGAGGAATTGTTAAAATTATCTGGAGTAGGACCAAAAGTTGCTGATTGCATTTTACTATTTTCAGATTTAAAAAGATTTGATGTCTTTCCAATAGATGTTTGGGTTAGAAGAGTAATGAATGAACTTTATATAAAAAATCCAGATGAAACAAAAGTTAATAAAAAACAAATTGAAAAAATTGCTAAAGAAAAATTTGGAGCTTTAGAAGGACTTGCACAACAATATTTATTTTATTGGAAAAGAGAAGCATGATAAAAAAATAATAATAGAAAGAGGAAGATATGTACTTAAAAAGATTAGAATTACAAGGATTTAAGTCTTTTGCAGATAAAACAGTTTTAGAATTTATGCCAGGAATTACAACTGTAATAGGACCAAATGGTTCAGGAAAAAGTAATATAGCTGATGCCATCAGATGGGTATTAGGTGAACAGAGTATGAAAGAGCTTCGTGGTGGTAAATCAATGGATATTATTTTTGCTGGAACTCAAACTAGAAAATCTCTCGGATTTGCAGAAGTTTCTCTTGTATTTGATAATACAGATGGGAAACTTCCTATTGAATACCAAGAAGTTATAGTAACAAGAAAGCTTTATAGAAGTGGCGAAACAGGATATTATATAAATAAGGTTCAATGCAGACTAAAAGACATTTTAGAATTATTTATGGATACAGGAATAGGAAAAGATGGCTATTCTATAATAGGTCAGGGAAAAATAGATGAGATTTTAAGTAATAAATCAGAAGACAGAAGAAATGTTTTTGAAGAAGCAGCAGGAATTGTAAAATTCAAAACTCGAAAACAAGAATCTGAAAAAAAGCTAGAACATACAAAATTGAATGTTTTAAGGATAAATGATATTTTAACAGAGATAGAATCTAATTTAGAACCTTTAAAAATGCAGGCAGATAAGGCTAAAAAATTTATTGATATGAAATCAGATCTAAAAAATATTGAAGTAGGTTTATTTATACATAATATAGAAAAATATAAAGAAGAATTAGTAAAGATCGAAGAAGATATCGAAATTATGAAATCTAACTGTAATTTAGAGGAAGGAAAACTAGAAAAAATTAAAATCTTGAAAGAAGAACTAAAAGAAAATATAGATGAACTTACAGAGTCTATAGAAAAGACTCAAAATTTAGGGTTTACTAGTAAAACAGATATTGAATCCTTAACATCTGAAATAAATATAGCTAAATCTAAAATCGAAAACAATGAAGAAAATAAAGAGAGATTTAAAGAAGAAATAGAAGAATTTAAAGAAAAAATAAATAAAACAAAAGAAGAAATGGAAATAAAGTTAAGTAAAAAAGAAGGGTTAAAAGAAAATAAAGAAAAATATGA
The DNA here is from genome assembly GCA_944386695.1 of uncultured Clostridia bacterium. GTDB lineage: Bacteria > Bacillota > Clostridia > TANB77 > CAG-508 > CAG-269. The sequence goes on from CALXCB010000007.1 coordinate 21,104, forward strand.
GAAAGAATTAGCTGAAAAACAAAAAGAATTAGATGAAATCAATAAAACATTATCTCAAAAAGAATTAGAAATAGAAAATGATAAACGCAGATTAGAACAAAATACAGATAAAAAATATGAAATCGAATCAAGTATAAATGAGCAAAAAGCAAATATTGCAAATTTAGATAAAAGAAAACAGCAATTAGAAAATGAAATACAAAATAATATATCTGAATTAGATAATACAAGATTTTCAAAAGAAGAAATACAAAAGGCATTTTATGAAATTCAAAAAAATAAAAATGAAATAAACAAAAAAATTGAAGAAATACAATTAGAAAAAAACAAAGCTGAAGAAAAAATAAAAACAATAGACTTAAAAATAAATAATAGTACTCAAGAGCTTAATTTTAAGGAGTCAAAATATAAATTTTTACAAGAAACAGAAAAAGAAAAGGAAGGGTATCAGAGAAGTGTAAAAGCACTTTTACAAAATTGTGAAAAAATAAAAGAATTAGGAAAAGGTGTAAAAGGTGCTATTGCTGAATTAATTGATGTTCCCTTAGAATTGGAAACAGCAATAGAAATGGCTCTAGGAGCTAGTCTTCAAAATATAGTTACAGAAAATGAGCAAGATGCAAAAAGATTAATTGAATATCTTCGTCAAAACAATTTAGGACGAGCATCATTTTTACCAATTTCAACAATAAAAGGAAAGAAATTAGAAAAAATTAAAGGTAAAAACAAAGGAGTGCTTGGAGTTGCATCAGATTTAATAAAATATGATAAAGACATAGAACAAATTATTTTAAGTTTGCTTGGTAGAACTGTAATTGTAGAAAATATGGATGTAGCAATTTTGCTTGCTAAAGAAAATAGTCATACATTTAAAATAGTAACTTTAGATGGTGATATAGTAAATCCATCTGGTTCTATGTCAGGAGGCTCTATTAATAAAAAAACAGTAAAAATATTAGGAAGAAGTAAAGAAATAGAAGAATTAGCAAAACAAATAAATAACATAAAAGAAATACAAGAAAAGTTGAAAAACGAAAAAGAAGAGATATTAGCATCTTCTAAAGATATCTTAGAAAAAGCTCAAAGTTTAGAGGGATCACTTCAAACTATTGAGATTAAGTATAATGTAGAAAATCAAAAACTACAAACTATAGATGAAAATATAAATAAAATAACAAAAGTTTTGGAAAAGGTAAGACAAGAAAAGAAAGAATTAGAAGGTCAGAAAAAAGAAATATTAAATGTTATAGAATCAAATACAAAAAAGAAAGAAGAACTTGATATCGAAAATACAAATTTAAGAGAAAAGATAAATGCGTTTGCAGATTCAAATAAAGATACACAAAAAAAGGTAGATGATTTAAATTTTGATATTGTAAATTTAAAAATATCTGTATCTTCATTTTATGAAAGTGAAACCTCAATCGATGAAATGGCTCAAATGCTACAAAATGAGATAGAAAATCAAAATAAGAATATAGAGGTCAAGGAAAAGAAAATCAAAGACATGACTCATGAGCAAAAAGAATTTGAGGAAAAAATCCAACAAGCAGAAGAAAAAATAAAAGAGATAAAAGAAAGACTTGGCAAAGTAGATAGTGATGTTGAGCAAATGAAAAAACAAAGAGTAGAAGCAAATGAAAAATTATCTCAAAAAGAACAGGAAGAGACAGAAGAATTTAAAATAATTGAAGATTTAAAAGGACAAGTTGTTAAACTAGATGTAAAAAAATCAAAAATAGAGGATAATCTAAATGAAGTTATATCACTACTATGGGATGAATATGAGCTTACACCAAATACAGCAGAAGGATTTGAAAAACCAGCAAATGTTGCTATAACTGAAAGAAGAGTGCGTAATTTAAGGCAAGACATAAAAGAATTAGGTCATGTGAATGTAGATTCAATAGAAGAATATAAAAAACAAAAAGAGAGATATGACTTTATGTGTGAACAACGTTTAGATTTAGAAAATACTATGGCTAAATTAAGAGATATGATTTCAGAAATTACAGAAAATATGAAGAATATATTTAAAGAAAAAATGAAAATCATAAACGAAAATTTTGGAGAAACTTTTAAGGAATTATTTGGAGGAGGAGAAGCAAAGATAGTATTAGAAGATGAAAGTAAGGTACTAGAATGCGGTATAGATATAAAAGCAGAACCTCCTGGCAAAAAACTTAAAAGTCTAGGTCTCTTATCTGGAGGAGAAAGAGCATTTACAGCAATTGCACTTTTGTTTGCAATTTTAAAAATGAATCCAGCTCCATTTTGTGTATTAGATGAGATAGAGGCAGCTCTTGATGATGTAAATGTTAATAGATATGCGGAATTTTTGAAAAAATTTGCAGTTGGAACACAATTTTTGGTAATTACTCATAGAAAAGGTACAATGGAAGTAGCAGATACTGTTTATGGAATTACAATGGAAGAGAAGGGAATATCAAAGCTTCTATCTATGAATTTGAAGTCTAGCAAATAAAATTTTTCTGGATTAATAATTAATTAAAAAAGTATAAAATTTGAAAAGATGGTAAAAATTTTAATATATACATTTTTTTTACAGGAGGAACTTTATGGAAAAGAGCCAAATGAAAAATATGGTTATATTAAAAAATTTACCATCTAATTTAGTTGAGGAAGCTTTTGTAATATTTAAGTCTAATAGTGTTGCCAAAAGTTTAAAGTATAAAACAGAAACTTGTGTAAATGCTGAGAACAAAGCAAAATCTAAAGACTATATAATTAAAGAGGCTGAAATGATTATTTGTAATTATATTAGTTCTATGGAAAAGAAACAAAAAAAGAATGAAAAAATAAAGAAAGATAAAAAATATACCATGTTAAAGATTTACAGTGTTATTGTAACTGGTCTATTAGTTTTAATGATAATTTTATAGTAATAAAATAAATTTAGCAGGCATATAAATTAAACAGAAAAACAAAGGAAGCGGTGAATGTTTATGGAAAAGGCGATGTCTGTTGAAGAGAAGATAAGAAGAGCAGAAGAAATTTATAATAGACGTAATGGTAATTATAATGTAAATTATTCAAAAAACAAAGAGAAAAAAGGAAAAAGTTTTACTTATAGAATGGTAAAACAAATTATAGTTTGTTTTATAATTTATGGAATTTTTTATGTAGTTACAAATAGAGAGTATTTTTTATCTGAAGAATTTAAAGGGAAAGTAGAGAGTATAGTAAGTCAAAATGAAACTTTAAATAATACATATCACTACATAATGGGTTATATAGAAAAATACTTTAAAAATTCAGAAGAAAGTGGCAATGAACAAGAAAAAGATGAAAATGCTCCGAATACTGAAACAGAGCAAAACTTGGAAAATAATGATGAAAATATTGGAGGGGCAAATGAAGAATCGAATAATTTTGAAGAAGAGAAGTCACAAGAAGAAATAGATGTAGCTGATATAAAAAATACAACAAGTTTTATAATTCCAGTAGAAGGCACAATAAGTTCAACTTTCGGATGGAGAACTCCAACGACATCAACGGTTCCTAAATATCATACAGGATTAGATATAGCAGCTACTACAGGAACAGTAATAAAATCTGCAACTGATGGAGTTATAACGCTTGCTTCATCAGAAGGGGATTATGGCAATCATTATAAAATTTCGACAGGAGATATAACTATAATTTATGCTCATTGTAGTAAATTATATTTAAAAGAAGGAGATACTGTTTATCAAGGACAAGAAATTGCAGAGGTTGGCTCAACTGGAAATTCAACTCGGACCACATTTACATTTTGAAATAAGAAAAGGAGATAGATTAGTTGATCCTCAATTAATAGTGGATATTTAAGAGATTATGATTTTTAGAATAGATTTAAAGATTTTTATTTTTTTAATTTTGTTTTATTTTACTAGACAAATCGGAATATATAGCATAATAATGCTTTTTGCAATCATACATGAATGTGGCCATTTGTTAGCGGGAATAGTATTAAATATGAAAGTCAAGAGACTGACTCTTATGCCAATGGGACTTTCGGTGGAGTTTGCATTAAAAACTGAAGATTATAATGAAAAAATTTTAAAAGCAAATAAAATTGAAATTAAAAGATTAGTTGTAGCAATTGCAGGACCACTTGTAAATTTATTAATAATGTTTATAGTGATATTAATAGGAAAAGATACAGCTTTTAATATGGTTATTATATATTCAAATTTATTAATCGCATTATTTAACTTATTACCAATATATCCTTTAGACGGAGGAAGAATTTTAAAATCGATATTAAGTTTGTTATGTAATAAACAAAAAGCAAATATTTATATGAATAAGATTTCTAATATTATATTGTTTATAATTACCTTTGTATTTAGCCTATTGATTTATTATTATAAAAATATAGGAATAGTTCTTATTACAATTTATTTGTGGTATATTGTTTTAAAAGAAAATAGAATTTATAATATGAAATTAAGAATTCATAAGTTAATTATGAACAAAAATAGTGAATACAATGCTTGGAAAAGGTGAAAATGCAATGTATTCACTAAAATTTTATTTAATCTATATAATATGTTTTTATACTTTGAGATATTGCTTCCATATACTTATCTGAATTGGCAAGTATATTGTTAAAATCTTGTTCAACAGTCATGTAACCAAGTTCTATTGAATAAGTTTCAATACCGGTATTAGAGTTATAATATTGGTTTGTTCCATACTCTTTATTTCTTCCATCAACAAAAGCATTTGTGGCAATTCCACCTGTTTCACGTATTATATATAAATAAGGAGTATCGGTGGTTATAGTATAAGGCTCATATCCATCTCTTTGAGCATTTTTATTAAAAGATGATATATCAGCATTTGTAAAATTACGAACATATACGCCATCAGCTTTTTTAAAAGTTGAAAGATTTGAATAATGAGTATTAGCTTGTGTTACAATATTAGAAGCAAGTAAATTTGCAAAGTCTAAATTACAATTGTTTGGTGCATAAATTTCAACTCCACCATCATTTTGCTCATAAGAGTTACTATTTAATTGAAGAGAGATTAGCAGTTTGGCTTTAGATTTGTTTAATATATTAATTCTTCCATCTTCATCATACATATTTGTGGTGGTATCTTCTTGAGAAGATTCACTTCCATCTCTAGATATAAAAACTTTTAGTCCAAGAGCCTCTAATTTACTTTTTAAATTTAAACCATATTCTAAAACTAAATCAGCTTCAGTATAATCACCAGAAACGCCTCCAGTATCTATCCCTCCATGCCCAGGATCTATTGCTATATCATAAACATCTTCTGGTAAAGATTCTGCTTTAGTAACATTAAGTGACATATAAGGAATATCATTATATGTATCAAATGCAATATCTATTTTGTTATTTGTATTGTTTTTTGTTAATGTATAATAAGTGGTATTATTATATTCAGAAGCATTTTTTAAAGAATAGTATTTTATATCACCATTAGAATATATTATTTTTAAAAGTAAATAGTAATTGTCAATTGATAAATCTTCTAAATTTATTCCTTCGTTTATTGTATCTGATGTAGAAAAAGAAATTGAGTTATCTGTATAATCAAAATTTGAGGATATTTCAATTTCTTCCCCTTCTAAATTTTTAATTATTAAATTGACATAGTTTATTTGTATACCAGAAATTTTTACAGTATTAAGTGTTCCTTCAACATTAAAATGAGTACCATATACAGAATATTTGGTAACATTTACATTAGTTGTTTTATCTATAACACTAAATAAATTTGTCCTTTGTTCTTCCATTATTCTATTAGGATCATTATCTTGTTTTATTTTTATAAATATTAAAAAACACATTAAAATGATAAAAAGAACAATAAGTATTTTTATTGTTAAATTATTTTGTGGTATATTTTTCGACAATTAAACCACCTCTTTTTCATTTTTTTTAATATTATAAGAAAAAAACAAATATGTCAAGAAGTTGTTTGCTAGTCAAGTTTATATTAATTTATTCTATTTCTGTAAGTTTTAAGTTATACTTATCTTCAAAAACTTTTTTCTTAGCAATATATTCTTTTGTTTTAAAGCCTTTTACATCAATAACATCATAAGTTCCATCATTATTAAAAACAATAAAATCGGCTTTATATTTTAAGCCTGGGGCTAAGATAAAAGTTGGCTGAAGGCAAAATCCCTTTATATCATTACATTTTAATCTTAACTTTAATTCAGAATAATAATTTGCCTCTTTTACACTGTCAAAAGTATGACCATCAATAGATGTTTTATATGACCTGTATTTAGCGGATTTAGGCTTTTTCTTATTGGTATAATTTTTATAATCTTCAACACTCCAATGTTCCATTTAAAATCCCACTTTCTTTATATTGGTTATTCAAACAAATATTTTACTAGAACAAAAAAAATATGTCAAGAACAAATAATTGATATATTTAATAATTTATGTTATGATATTACAAGTTACTTTGACGAATAATGTCATAATTTAATTAATTTGAGGAGATGAAATAAATGTTTTTGTCAAAACCAGATGAATCAAATTCATGTGGAATCTTTACTTTAGGACATTTTATATTAATAATATTAACTACTATAGGTATAATTACTGCGTTAATTAAAACGAAAAATAAAACTAAAGAAGATGTAAGCAAAATAATAAAAAACATGACAATTATTGTGTGGATTTTAGAATTTTTTAGAATAGGATTTAATTTATATATTGGAGAAATTTACAATGTAAATAGTTGGATGCCATTATATTATTGTAGCTTACTTTTATATGCTGGGGCAATGTCTTCATTTGGAAAAGGAAAAATAAAAAGAGCAGGAGATGTATTTTTAGCAACAGGAGGCATTATAGGAGGTATTATTTTTATAATATTGCCGACTACTTCATTACCCTCATATCCGATGTTGCATTTTTTAAGTATTCATAGTTTTTTCTTTCATGGTGCAATGGTATATTTAGGGTTATTAATAAATATTACGCATTATATAAAATTAGAATGGAAAGATATTGGGTATTTTGCAAGTTTGGTTGGAATATTATGTATAGTGGCACTTGTTATAAATAATATTTGTGATAGTAATTTGATGTTTATATCAAAAGATTTTCCAGGAACACCAGTTACAATTTTATACCACCTTGTAGGAAAGTGGTTCACCCCTATAATGATAATTATTCAAATGACTTTACCATTTATAGTGGTATTTTTAATATTAAAGATTATTGCTAAATGTAAGGATAAAACTGTAAAATAGAATTATTTTCTATTGAGGATTTTGCTTAATGGTGCTATAATATAAGTGTAACCCGTAGGTTTTGCAGAAAGAAAGGAAAGGAGGGATTTTTTGAAAAAATCCCAAAAAAACTATTCTCTTTACATAAGGACCTCTTCAAATAAAGAGGCCTATGAAAGAGAATACTTCTATTCATTAAGAATAGAAGACTTTACCGGAGAGTTTGCAGATATAGCTTTCCGGAATTGGTTCGACGACTCGGAAGAGTTGTTGGACTATCTCTTCCAAAGACTTAAAAATGGCGACTTAAAAGAAGCCATAAAAGAAAACTTTGGAAGGAACTATAAAATAATTTGCCGTTCGGTCGAGCAACCAAACGGCAAAAAGGTAACAATTAAAATTAAAAAATATTCATTTAAAGATAGGTTTTTAAAAAAACCTCATCAAAAATATTGTATATAATTTTTTATTGTTACCGTAAAAGTAGAGGGCATCTATTGAAATAGGTGCCTTTTACTGGTAAAAATATTAAATTTATTATTGAATAATGGAAAAAATTATTATTTAATACGTTCTTTAAACAAATAAAAATTCCTAAATAGAAAATAGAAGATTCTACTAAAGAAAGACTTGTAAAATTAGGTATAGATAGAAGCTTTATAGAAGAATATTAATTTAAGAAATTGTTATATATAAACAATATTGAGTTATTTTTAATAAAGAATCTGAAATATTTTTCAACAAAAAAAGAGGCTAAAAGCCTCAAAATTGGTTGCGGAGGTAGGACTCGAACCTACGACCTCAGGGTTATGAGCCCTGCGAGCTGCCAACTGCTCCACCCCGCGATGTGAAACAATTATTATTATAATACACTAATATGGAAATGTCAAGACATTTTAAAAACATTTTGGAAAAAATATCCAAAATGTTTATTTACTGGTAAATGATAATAAAAACGAACTTTAGGAGAATAAATATAAAAAAGATTAATAAAACCTTTATTAAAAGAATACAATTACCATGAAAGGGATAAACATGGTTATATACATATTATTTATAATATTAGGTTTTTTATTATTAATAAAAGGTGCAGATTTTTTAGTAAATGGTGCTAGTAAAATTGCCGAAAAATTTAGAGTTCCAACAATAATAATAGGTCTTACAATAGTAGCAATAGGCACTTCTACTCCGGAATTGATGGTAAGCACAATGGCAGCTTTACAAGATCATGCTGATATGTCTATTGGAAATGTTATTGGAAGTAACTTAATAAATTTATTTTTTATTTTAGGTATATGTTCGACAATAAAACCTTTAAAATTCCAAAAAGAAACAGAGAAATTTGAAAATATTATTCTTGTATTTGCAACTGTATTATTACTTTTATTTGGAAACACAGATAATTATAAAATAGATAGAATAGAAGGATTAATATTAATAATATGTTGTATTTTATTTGTTTTGTATAATATATTTATGGCAAAGAAAAGAAAATCAGATACATTAATTGAATTAAAAGAATGTAAAGAGAAAAACATATCAAATGTAGCATGCATAACAAATATTATAATTGGAATCATTGCATTAAAAGTGGGTGGAGATGTAGTAGTAAAATATGCATCAAAAATAGCTATTATAGCAGGTTTAAGTGAAAAAATAATAAGTGTGACAATAATAGCATTAAGTACTAGTTTGCCAGAATTTATAACATCTATAATAGCAACAATAAAAGGAGAAACAGATATGGCAATAGGAAATATTTTAGGTTCTCAAATATTTAATATATTTTTAATTATAGGTCTATCATCAGTACTGGCTCCTATAAATTATTCAATAGATTACAATATAGATATGTGCTTTTTAATATTGGGTACAATACTATTTTTATTTTTTCCTTTTATAGGAAAAAAACATTATATGACTAGACTAAATGGAATAATTTTTGTTATAATATATTTGATTTATTTATTATATAGCATATTGAAAGTAATAATTTAAATATAAAAAAAGTATGTACAAATTATGAAAAATGTGGTATAATAAAATTATTAGAAGAAACGGAGGGATAAAGTTATGGGAACAAAGTATAATAAATTTTTAACGGTATTATTAGTAATAATAATAATAGCCGTAGTAGGATTATTAGGATATTTAGGATACAACTATTATGGAAATTATTCTATAGATAGTGATTCAGATCGATATGTATCAACATTCGTTGAAGATACAAATACAACAGAAGAGAACACAACAACTACAGAAGGTAATTTATCAGATGGTATCAGTGAAACCGAAACAGCTTCATCAGGTAGTACAACAAAAACATATAAAGGCTTTAATGTTGTTGGAACGATTGAAATACCAAAAACAGATGTAAAATATCCAGTATTAGAAGATCCACCAACAGTAAAAAAACTTGATACAGCAGTTGTAACATTATATCCTCAACACGCAACATTAAATACAGTTGGAAATGTTGTAATAGTTGGACATAACTACAGAAATGGATTATTCTTCTCTAATAATAAGAAGTTGGTAAATGGTGATAAAATTTATATAACAGATTTAAATAATAATAGAGTTGAATATACAGTTTACAGTGTGTTTGAAACATCTGAAAATGATACATCTTTCTATAACAGAGATACAGATGGTGCTATGGAAATAACATTGTCAACTTGTACAGATGATAGTTCTGCAAGAACAATAGTTGAAGCAAAAGCAGAATAATTTTTCATTATGGGCATACCCTTTTTCAAAAGGGTATGTTTCTTTTGTAAAAAATTCACTTTTTAATAAAAATTGCTTTATTTTTTTTTGCCTATAATATATAATAGCATTCATGGAGGTAGAGCAATGGAAAAATCTGAAGCTAAAAAAAGAATTGAAGAATTAGTTCAAAAAACTTCATATTATGCACAAAAATATTATGATGACGATAAGCCAGAAATAAGTGATTTTGAATATGATATGTTAATGGTAGAATTAAGAAACTTAGAAAGAGAATATCCAGATTTAATAAATAAAAAATCATATACACAACATGTTGGAGGATCTGTAAAAGCAGGATTTAGTAAAGTAGAACATGAAGTTCCACTTTTAAGTATGCAAGATATATTTAGTTTAGAAGAAATAGATGAATATGTAAATAAAATAAAAAAACAAGCAGAAGAAAATTATATAGAAAATCAGAATTTTGTAGTAGAGACAAAGATTGATGGATTAACAGCATCTTTAGAATACAAAGATGGAATATTTGTTAGAGGTTCAACAAGAGGAAATGGTTTTGTTGGAGAAGATGTAACAGAAAATTTAAAAACAATAAAAAATATACCTAAAAAGCTAACAGAAAAAGTAAATATAATAGTTCGAGGAGAAGTTTTTATAGGTACACATGATTTTGAAAAAATGAATCAAGAAAGAGAAGAAAATGGAGAAGAAATTTTTGCAAATGCACGTAATGCAGCAGCAGGATCATTAAGACAATTAGATATTTCTATTACTAAAAAAAGACCGTTAGATATATATGTATATAATATTCAAAAAATAGAAGGAAAAGAAATAACGTCACATTATGAAGCCTTACAATATTTAGAAAAATTAGGTTTTAACATAAATCCAGTAAAAATACTTTGCTCAACAGTAGAAGATGTAAATAATGCAATTGATGAAATAGGAAAAAGAAGGGATACACTTACATTTGGAATAGATGGAGCTGTTGTAAAAGTAGATGATCTAAATTTTAGAGAGATACTTGGAAATACGGCTAAAAACCCTAGATGGCAGGTAGCATATAAATATCCGCCAGAGCAAAAAGAAACAAAATTAATAGATATAGTATGTAATGTAGGAAGAACAGGAGTAATTACACCACTTGCAATTTTAGAACCAGTACAGGTTGCAGGTTCAACTATATCAAAGACTACACTTCATAATGAAGATTTTATAAGAGAAAAAGACATAAAAATTGGTGATACAGTTGTAATTCAAAAAGCAGGTGATGTTATACCAGAAATTGTAAAAGTGAAAAAATCTAAAAGAACAGGTGAAGAAAAAGATTTTGAAATGCCAGATAAATGCCCTGTATGTGGAGCAAAAACGGTAAGAGAAGAAGGTGAAGCAGCTGTTAGGTGTACAGGAATAGAATGTCCAGCTAAGCTTTATAAAAACTTAGTACATTTTGTGTCTAGAGAAGCTATGAATATAGAGGGATTAGGTGAGATTTTAATAGATCAATTAATGAGCAAAAAATTAATTAACAATATTGCTGATATATATAATTTAACTTTTGAAGATATAGCTTCACTTAAAAAAAGTGGAACAAAATTTGCAACTAATTTAATTAATTCAATTGAAAAAAGTAAACAAAATGATTTATATAGACTAATTACAGCATTAGGAATAATGCATATTGGAACAAAAGCTTCAAAAGTACTTGCTAAAAAATTTAAAAGTATAGATAATTTAGCAAAAGCAAGATTTGATGAATTAGCTGAAACAGATGAAATTGGACCTATTATGGCAAAAAGTATAGTAGACTTTTTCTCACAACCTCAGACTAAAGACTTAATAGAGAAACTAAAAAAAGCAGGAGTAAATACGAAGGTAAAAGAAGCGAATGGTATAGATAAAGCAGATGAGAGATTTAGTAGCCAAATTTTTGTCCTTACAGGAAGTTTAGAAAATTTTACTCGTGAAGAAGCGGCAAATATCATTGAAAAATTTGGGGGAAAAGTATCTAGTTCAGTATCTAAGAAAACAACATATTTATTAGCTGGTGAAGATGCTGGAAGTAAGCTTACAAAAGCTAGAACTTTAGGAACAACAATTTTGACAGAGTCTGAATTTTTAGAAATGATTAAATAAGATTGGAGAAAATTTTATGGAAGAATATACATTTGAAATGATGTACGAAGATTTGAGAAATGGTTATCAAATTTATTATACTTATGTAAGAAATAGATATTTATTATTTAGAACAGCTAAAAACTGTTATACACAAAAACTTATTTCTGACAGTAATAAAAATCCACATCCAAAAACTACAGTACTTACATTAAAGAGAGTTAAAGAGATGTTCCCTCATATGGAAGATATTGAATATAAGGTGATAGATGGTTGAAAAATCAATTGACATAAAACAAAAAAAGTAGTAAACTTATGTCATAATGATGCATGTTAACATTGAATTTTAATTTAATGGAGGAATTATTATGGGAAAGTATAGTCGGTTCTATGTAGATATTATGGCAATGCATGATGAAGTTACAGGTTCATGTATACTTGTAATAGTCAAATTTCCAGATGGAAGAACTTTACGGTTTGTTGTTGACTGTGGCTTGTTCCAAGAAAGGGAGTATGATGAATTAAATTCAGTATTACCATTTAATGCAGAAAACGTAGATTTTTGCTTAGTTACTCATGTTCATGTTGATCATATTGGTAGGTTACCATATATGGTTAAAAATGGCTTTTTTGGATCAATTTTTGCAACAGAAACAACTTGTAAACTTTTGCCATTAGCATTAAATGATAGTTTTAAGGTATTGAACTCGATATCAAAAAGAAAAAATGTTAGATGTCTATATTCAGATCAAGATGTAGATCATACATTAAATCTTTTAAAACCTTGCAAATACAATGAGACGATTCAAGTTAATGAAAATGTAAAAGTTACATTTCTTAATAATGGACATCTTGTTGGAGCTGCTCTTATTCTTGTACAGCTTAGTTGCTATGGGTATCAAGACATTAATTTATTATTTACAGGAGACTATAATAATAAAAATATGTTTTTTGAAGTTAACCCAATACCAAAGTGGATTTCAGAATTACCATTAACAATAATTCAAGAATCAACTTATGGCAATATGAATTCTAATGAAATTCATAAAAGTTTTAAGAAAAATATTAAGAAATATACAAACAATGGTGGAACAGCAGTTATTTTAGTATTTTCACTAGGCAGAGCACAAGAAATTTTATATGAGTTGAAATGTATGCAACGAGATGGTGAACTTGATGTCCAAATACCAATATATTTTGATGGCAAATTAGCAATTAAGTATACTGATTTGTACATTAAAGATGGTTTGGATATAAAAGAAGAAATGAGAGACTTTTTGCCACAAAACCTAATATTTGTTAATAAGGCAAGTAGAAGTGAAGTTTTGGAAGATACCAATAAAAAAATAGTTGTTACTAGTTCTGGAATGGGATCATATGGACCTGCTCAAAGATATATACCAGAATATATATCTAGAGAGAATGTTTTGATCCAATTTACTGGATACACAGCCGAAGGAACATTAGGAAGTAGGTTAAAGGAAGCAGAAGTTGGAAAAATGGTAGAAGTAGGAGGGCTGGTTGCAAAGAAAACAGCTGATGTAGAATATACAACAGAATATTCTGCGCATGCAAAAGCTGATGAAATGATTGAATTTTTAAAGCAATTTAAAAACTTAAAATTAGTTTTAGTTAATCATGGAGAAAGCCAGACTAAGAACATTTTTGCAGAACGTATTGCTAATGAAGTAAATACCAAAAGAGTTGGATTACTTGGAAGAAGATATTTCTTTAGAGTAGATCCATATGGATTGGTAAAAACTTTATCGACTAAGTTTGAATAATGATTCTATTTTACGTATCTTGTAAGATACAAAAAGGAGGTATAATTATGGCAAATAATAGTGGACGGAGAATTTATAATTTCGTAGAAACTAAGAAGGCAGCAAAGCCTAAGGATGTAAAAACAAATTTAAATTTAAATAAAGAAACCAATTTGGGTTCTGGAGAATATGATGATGTATATAAAGAACATAATTCTAGATATAGAAAATGGAGAGGTATACCAGATATTAACCGTCTGGAAAACTATGTATTGCAATATATAATAGGACAGGATGAGCAGGTAAGACAAATAATTACTGCCATATATAGAGCAATAAAATTTAAATCAATAAAAACTAATATTTTGGTAATTGGAAGCAGTGGTACAGGGAAAACCGAAACTATTAAGCAAATTGCCAAAAGATTAAATATGCCATATACAATTGAAGATGCTAATCAATATACTCAAGAGGGATATTATGGAGCAGATGTACAAGATATGATTTATAATCTGCTTAATAATGCTAATCAAGATATCAAATTGGCACAACAAGGAATTATTGTGATTGATGAAATTGATAAAAAAGTTAGTAGAGATGATCAAGATATCTCTGGAACAAAGGTGCTGAAGAGTTTGTTGAAAATTGTTGAAGGAACAATATTAAAAATTTCTTCATTAGCTGACCCATTTGATGAGGCAATGGTAATGGATTATGATACAAAAAATAATATAGTAATCTTTTTAGGTGCTTTTCCGGGACTGGAAAAAATCAGGGAAAAAAGATTAAACAAAAATCCATTAGGATTTTCAGCAGCACATGAGAAGGTAGAAAATAAACAAAAAAGATATTTAAAGAGTGATCTTGTTGAGTATGGTATGCCTGAAGAGTTTGTAGGCAGAATTGATACAATAGTGGAAATGAACAAGCTTACTAAACAAGACTTGGCATTGATATTAAAAAAATCAAAGTTGTCTATATTTAGAAAGTATCAGGCAGAACTAAGGAAAATGGGAATAACTTTATCATATAGCGGAAAGTTATTTGAAGCTATTGCCGAAGAATCTTTAGCTTTGGATACAGGAGCTAGAGAGCTTAGTAGCACTGTAAATTATATTTTTGAGAATATTATTTATGATATTCTTTCTGATCCAAACAAGTACAAGTTATGTACATTAGATTTAGATATTGTACATGATAATACAAAATATAAATTGTCATAGTTAATATTGTAAATTATAAAATTGCCTTATAATCAATTCATGGTTATAGGGCAATTTTGATTAGCATAGATTAAAGATATAAAATATATTGACAATGCCAATAAAACTATATATAATGGCAAAAAATGGGATGTAATAAATTAATATTTATTAAAAGGAGGTATGTGTATGAAATGTCCAGTATGTAAAGATGTTACATTAT
Source organism: uncultured Clostridia bacterium (assembly GCA_944386695.1). Taxonomy (GTDB): domain Bacteria; phylum Bacillota; class Clostridia; order TANB77; family CAG-508; genus CAG-269. Next base: position 36,371 of record CALXCB010000007.1, read on the forward strand.
TAATGTCAGAGAAAAAGGGAGTAGAAATCGATTATTGTCCGGAATGTAGAGGAATTTGGCTTGATAGAGGAGAATTAGAAAAATTAATCGAAAAAGAAGAAAGTTACAATAGAGAGCATTATGAACACAAACACGAAAGTAAAGATTATTATAATAATAGATATGAAGAAAGAAAGCATTATGATGATGATTATGATGATAAATATTACAAAAACAATAAATATCCTCGTAGAAGAAAAAAGGAATCATTTATGGGAGAAATTTTTGATATATTTGGAGGAGATTAATAATGGTTAAGACTACTGAAAAAATATTACGTTTCAGTAGTCTTTTTATGTAAAAAATCTTGATATTTTAAGCTTTTTGCTATATAATGGAAAAGAAATTTTAAAGAGAGAAAGAAAGAGGGAGATTAATGAGAGCAATAGAAATTAGAAACAAATATTTAAATTTTTTTAAAGCACATGGACATAGTATAATACCATCAGCACCATTAATACCAGAAAACGATCCATCTGTATTATTTACAACTGCTGGAATGCAACCATTAGTGCCATATCTATTAGGTGAGCATCATCCATCAGGAAAAAGGCTTACAGATTATCAAAAATGTTTAAGAACAAATGATATAGATGAAGTTGGAGATAATCGCCATTTAACATATTTTGAAATGCTTGGAAATTGGTCTTTAGGAGACTATTTTAAAGAAGAATCCATAAAAATGAGCTTTGAATTTTTGACAAAAGAACTTGGAATTCCTGTAGAAAAATTGTCTGTTACAGTATTTGCAGGAGATGAAGACTGCCCAAGAGATGAAGTCGCAGCATCTTGCTGGAAAAAGGCAGGAATATTAGATGGACATATTTATTATTATGGAAAAGATGATAACTGGTGGATAGCAGGAGAAACAGGACCTTGTGGACCAGACACAGAAATGTTCTATGATACAGGAAAACCAGCTTGTTCACCTAATTGTCAACCTAGCTGTGATTGTGGTAAATATGTCGAAATTTGGAACAATGTATTTATGGAATATTATAAAGATGAAAAAGGATATTCTAAATTAAAACAACAAAATGTAGATACAGGTTTGGGATTAGAAAGAATGGCAATGTTACTACAAGGAAAAGAAACACCTTTTGATACTGAAATTTTCAAACCTATTATGGATAAACTTGTAGAACTTGAAAAAGTAGATTTAATAGAAAGTAGAAGAATAATAGCAGAACACTTACGTTCAAGTATGATGATAATATCAGATGGAGGTAGACCATCAAATTTAGATAGAGGATATGTACTTCGTCGTTTAATAAGAAGAATGATAAGACATATGAACAAACTTCAAATAAATCTTGATGAAATATCAACATTAATAGACTTAAATGTGGATACTTTAAAAGGAATGTATCCAGAATTAGAAAAAAACAGAGAAATAATTAAATCTGTAATAATAGAAGAAAAAAATAAATTTGTTAGAACACTAGCAAATGGAGAAAAAGAATTTAATAAAGAAGTAAATAAATTGAAGAACGCAGGAAAAAATATCATAGATGGAAAAATGTTATTTAGACTTTATGATACTTATGGATTTCCACCAGAAGTAACAAAAGACTTAGCTATAGAATGTGGAATGGAAGTATCTATGGACGAGTTTGATAAATTATTTAAAGAGCATCAAGAAAAATCAAGGGCAGGGGCAACTCAAAAATTTAAAGGAGGATTAGCATCAACAGGAGAGATGGAAACAAAATATCATACAGCAACACATCTTTTGAATGCGGCTTTAAAACAAGTACTTGGTGCACATGTTCATCAAAGAGGAAGTAATATAACAGCAGAAAGAATGAGATTTGACTTTTCACATGATAGTAAAATGACAGATGAGGAAAAGAAGCAAACAGAAGATTTAGTAAATAAATGGATTCAAGATGCCATCCCAGTAGAAAGATTAGAAATGAAAAAAGAAGAAGCTGTGAAAATGGGGGCAGAAGCAATGTTCATTGAAAAATATGGAGATATAGTAACTGTTTATAAAATTGGTGATATATCAATAGAATTATGTGGAGGACCTCATGTATCTAATACAAAAGAATTAGGACATTTTAAAATCAAAAAAGAAGAATCAAGTTCATCAGGAGTAAGAAGAATAAAAGCTATATTAGAATAATCGCTATTAATATGGACACATAGGAGGAAATTAGGATGAGTATTAATAAGGCTATATTTGATAAATATAGTATAGATATTAATCATTTAATTCCAGAAATAATAGATACAATTGTTGAGGTATATGGAGAAAAGCATAGATCTACTATAGAAGAAAGATTGAGATCAATAAAGGTATTTTCTTATGTAAGATATAAAGATGTTGATTACGAATATTTAAGTGAATTAAATCATATACGAGAGATGCTAGGTATAAAGTTTTTAAGAGAATTAGGTATTGAAGTATCTCAAGAGATTGAGGATGAAGTTTATAAAGATGGAAGCTATTATTTTACAGAAGAACAGAAAAAAACACTTAAAAAATTTTTTGAAAATAATTATTTTTATAAAGAAAATTTTGTACCCATTTTTAATTTTGATGAACAAGCATTAAAAGATGCGAAGAAATGGGAGTATCAAAATATTATTTATACTAGATGCAAGTTACTTAAGCAATATGGATTGGATATATCTGAGAAAAATTACAAAGAAGTCATTGCATCTCCTAAAGGAAAACAAGTAATGGAAGAAGTGAAAAGAGTTTATAAGATTGCCAGAAAACTTGCAGGAGAATATGACAGACTGGTAGAAGATTATGCTGAAGAAGTTGAATATGTTCAAGAATGTGAGAGAATAAATAATGAATTAAATCTTAAATATTTGAAACAATTTTATGTTGGAATTTTAGCACATGTTTCAGAAGAAGAAAGAAAAATGATAAAAAAGGCTTTAGAACAAAGTGAGAAGAAAAATATGACGGGATGGACATTTTTAGATATTGCTGATCCAAACCATATATATAAAGAGCCATTTTTAGAAGGAAAAGATTATTTATTGGCAGCTTTCCAAGAAAAATATGATTCTATTGTTTACAATGAAGATTATACAGCAGAAAGAATTAGAAATAATAGAATTAAATATTTTAAAGCTAAAGGAATTGATTTAGGAGAAGATTATGCTAGTTATGAGCAAAATGAAAAATGCAATAAAATAAGACCAAATAAAAATGTAGTAGCGATAATTGTAGAATTATCAAATAAGGCTATTAATGAAAAAGATCAAGAGTTTTTTGTTAGTACTAGTAATTATCAAGATATTAAAAATAAATTATTAGAATTAAACTTGCAATTAACAGATGGTGCTTCGATTGATGCTTTTCAGCAAAGTTGTACTTGTGTATGTCCTAATATTGTAAAAGATGAGAATGGAGAATATAAGAGTATAAATCCAATATATGTTCCATTGTTAAATCTTAACAAAGGCTATAGAGATGTTCTAATTATGCATGAAATATTACATGTAGTAGAATTAAGTATTCGCCAAATAACAGAAAAAGAGGTTATAATTAAAACAGGATTTGACTTTTTAAAAGAAGAATGGGCAAATGGAGAAATGACTCCAGATAATGAAAAATATGAACATAATATAAGAGAATTTGAAATATTATCAGAAAATTTACATCAACGTATGGCTATGCTAGTAACAGAAAAACTGCATCAAAAAGGTATATATTTATTTGATGATCCTAAAAATTCTAAAATAAAAGGAATGACATCTTATGAACAAGTAAATGTTATGACAGAAATGTTTTTTGTAGAATTTTATCAACAAATTGTGGATAGTTTAGTTGAAGAAAATATGAATCAAATATATATTACTGTTGGTAAGGAAAACCTAAAAATGTTAAATGAACTGGTGATGGAATATAGAAATTTACCATATTATGAAATGATGTCAAATGTTATAGATAAAAAAGATACAGAATTAGTTAGGAAAAGATATGAATTAATAAATAAATCAGCAGAACTTGTAAAGCAAATGAAATTATATAAAGAGCAAAATGTTCCAAAGTATCAGATATCAACACAAGTTATAGGAAAAAGTACTATTGGGCAACAAAATCAAAAACTTACAGCAGCTGCTAAGGCTATATATCAAGATATGCAAGAAGAAATAAGAAGGGAGTAAAAAATATATGGATAATGATTGTTTATTTTGTAAAATAATAAAAGGTGAAGTACCTTCAACTAAAGTTTATGAGGATGAGTTTGTATATGGGTTTAAAGATATAAATCCAGCTGCTCCAATTCATATTCTTGTAGTACCAAAAAAACATATTGCATCTTTAGCAGAGCTTACAGATGAAGATGAGAAATATGTATGGGCCATTCATAAAGCTATGAATAAAATAGCAGAGGAACAAGGATTTAAAGAAAACGGTTATAGAGTAGTTATAAATTGTGGAAAAGATTCAGGACAAGAAGTTATGCATTTACATTATCACGTGTTAGCAGGAAATAAGTTTGGAGATAAAATTGTATAAAAGGAATAAATGGAGGAGAACAAAAGATAAATGGGTAATAATTATCATAAAGCATATGTTGAAGTTTTAGAAATTCTAAAATATATACCAAAAGAAGAATTTGACAAAATTCCAAAAGATATGATACAAACTTTTACTGAAAAAGCAGATAATAACTATCAGTATCATATTGATAAAACTATTCCATTTGAAAAACAAGTTTTGTTAGACGAAACAAAATCAATATTAGCAATTTTATTTAGAGATTATTGGGCAACAGATTTCCAAAGAGAACAAATTTTGTTAAAAGAAAAATTAGATACTGCTAAAGCTGAAGAAGAATTATCTGAAAAATATAAATATGATGATTTATTCAAAAGAAAACATAATATGGAGAGGCAAACTAAAGAAATGATTGTATATGAAAAAGAAAAGTGGTATGAAAAATTTTTACATTTTATAAGAAAATTATTTAAAAGATAAAATAGAATAAAGGAATGATAAGATGAGTTTTACACAAATAGCAATAATATATTTAATAATAATTAATATTTTAGGATTTGCAGCTATGGGTATTGACAAACATAAAGCAAAAATGGGAGATAGAAGAATACCTGAAAATACTTTATTTACTTTTACTGTTTTAGGTGGCGGAATAGGTACAATTGCAGGGATGTATGTATTCCATCATAAAACTAAAAAAATGAAATTTAAAATAGGTATGCCATTAATATTAATTTTGGAAATATTAATTTTTATATATTTTAGATATATGATTTAAAGATTAAAAATAAAGGAGGTCACTGATAAATTCAGTGATTTCCTTTATTTGTGTGCCAGGCATGGCATTAATCTTACTGGTGAAAGTCCAGTCACGGGTATTTACCGCCAAGTGTAGTAAACCACAAGTCGAAAACAGTAAGGACTTAATGTTTATATAGTGCAAATCACTATAAGCAATGTTCAAGTAGTCCGAAATGAGGGATAATCAAGAAAA
>CALXCB010000008.1 GCA_944386695.1 uncultured Clostridia bacterium
TATTATTTATTTTTTATTATTTATTTTTTATTATTTATTTTTTATTATTTATTTTTTATTATTTATTTTTTATTTTTATTTTTATTTATTATATATTTTTAAAATTTCTTCTGTATAATTTCCTTTGTCATCATATATATATAAATTATTTTCATACTCTAAAAATGGTTTTCCTTTTTTTATTCCTTTTACTAAAATTAAATTTGCTTTTTTATTTTTATTAGGATAAACAAATTTTATTCTTTTAGGTTCTATTTCATTCTGCCTCATAATATAAAAAATATCAACTAATCTATCTGGTCTATGTACCATATAAAATTCGCCAAAATCTTTCAATAAAAAAGATGATATTTCTATAAAATTTTCTAAACTTGCTTTTACTTCATGCCTCGATATTAATTTTTTATCATTTATATTTATTACACCTGTATTTAATTTTTTATATGGTGGATTTGTTACAACAACATCAAAGTCCCCTTTTTTATATTCTTTTTTTAAATCTAAAATGTTCATATTTAAAATTTTTATTCTATTTTCTAAATTATTTAAATTCACACTTCTTTTAGCCATATCAGCCACTTCGCTTTGTACTTCAACACCAACAAAATTTGTTCTATTTGTTTTTCCGGAAAGTAAAATAGAAATAATTCCTGTCCCTGTTCCTAGATCTATAACTTTAGAATTATTTTTTATATTTTTTGCAAAATCTGTTAAGAGAATACTATCTATGCCAAAACAAAATCCATCTTTATTTTGAATTATTTTTAAATCTTTAAATTCTAAATCATCTATTCTTTCATTTTTATTTAAAATATTAATCACCTTCATTTATTTTTTTCTATCACAAATAATAATAATATTCATATTATACAATAAAAAAGGAGTTTTTTCAATGAGTAATTTAACAAATACTAATAGACATTCACCATCACCTAAGCATAAGTCACCAGCAAAAAAAAATAAAATAAATTTAAAAGAGCTAAAAAATAATACTTGTAAATCCTTAATGGAAGTGGAATGTTTTTTAAATGATTTTCATCGTTTTACTAATTATATTAAACTATATAAAATTTTAAAATAAAGTTCTAAAATGGACAACATAAAAATATGATTTACAAAAGAAAAAACTAGGAGGCTTTTTATGAAAAATAAAAAAATACTATTTTTACTTATTTTTGTTCTAATTATTATTTTAATATCACTTTTTATAATAGTAAAAAATTTTAACAAAAAAGACACTAATACTGATGCCACATCGTATTCAGAATACACTCCGGAAGAAGAGATCAGTTCAGAACAATTGCGAGAAACTATCGTTTCTTTATATTTTGTTGACTCCGAAAATAATTTAAAAGCTGAAGGAAGACTCATAGATTCTGCTGATCTTTTGCAAAATACATATGACTATTTAGTAAACCTCTTAATTGCTGGTCCAGAAACAACAACATTAAATAAAGTTTTCCCTGAAAATACAACACTTTTTGGTAGCAAATTAGAGGGAACTTGTGTTATCTTAAATTTTTCTGGGGAAATACAAAACTATAAAGATGACACTCAAAAATATAATATTATAAATAGTTTACTAAATACATTAACACAATTAAATGAAGTAAACTCTATAAAAATTACTATTAATAATGAAAGTTCAGATAAATTTGATACTGAATATTTTCTTCACAATGAGTGATTACGACATTTTTACAAATTTTTCCACTAAAAATTTATTGACAAAAACCCTTTAATAAGTTAACATATAAATGGTGAATTGTAACCAAATCAAATATAATAGCATATTATTTATTTATAGGGGTAATAAAATGATTTTAGAAGAACAAGAAAAAATAGAAATTGTTGAAGATACTAATAATTCCGCATTTAAACCAGTAAAAAATCTTAATCATCATTCATTAAAACATATACTAATAATAATAGCTATTTTTATAGCCATTGTCTGTAGCTTAGCTTTAATTGTTTTCGGTATATTTACAATTTATAATTATAGTAATAATTCTACAATATCAAAAGGAGTTTATATAAATGATATAGATGTTTCTGGTTTAACTAAAGAGGAAGCCAAAAATAAATTAGACGAATATTATACAGACAAACTTTCTAATGACATTACACTAATACATAATGATTATACAACATACATAAAAACTTCAGAAATAGAGCTTTCCTTTGATATAGACTCATCAGTAAATTACGCATTTTCATTAGGAAAAAGTAATAATATATTCACTGATAATTATCAAGTATTTGATGCTATGCTTAATGGTATAAATATTATGCCAACATATACATTAAATGAAGATGCACTAATTGAAATTTTAAACAAATTATCACCTGAATTACCTGATGCCGTAGTAGAAAGCGGATATTATATTGATGGAAATGAATTAATTATAACAAAAGGAAAAGATGGATACATAATAGATGCTGAATCAACAGCTAAACAAATAAAAGAAAAAATTGCTGACTTAAGCTATCTTAATGAAATCATTACTATTGAAACAATCGAACAATCTCCTCAACCTCTTGATATAGATAAAATATATAATGAAGTTCATAAAGACGCAACTGATGCTTATTATACATTAGAACCTCATGTAGTATACCCATCATCAAATGGAGTAGATTTTGCTGTTTCTATAGATGAAGCTAAGCAAATAGTAGCCAAAGCAGATACAGAGTGCACAATACCATTAAAAGTCTTATATCCAAATGTAACAACAAATATGATAGGTCAAGAAGCATTTCCTGATTCACTAGCATCATTTTCAACAAGATATTCTACTTCAAATGCAAATAGAACAACAAATCTTAGACTTGCAGCTAGTAAAATAGATGGTTATGTATTACTACCTGGAGAAACCTTTTCTTACAACTCTGTTGTAGGAGAAAGAACAATAGCTGCTGGTTATAAAGAAGCTGATATATATGAAAATGGAGAAGTAGTTCCAGGATTAGGTGGCGGAATTTGTCAAATATCATCAACACTTTTCAATGCCGTATTATTTGCCAATTTAGAAATAGTCGAACTTCATAATCACCAATTTGTACCATCTTATGTTACGGCAGGAAGAGATGCAACTGTAGTTTATGGAGTAAAAGATTTTCAATTTAAAAACAATAGAAATTATGCTATAAAAATTACTTGCTCAGTTTCTAATGGCATAGCTCAATTTAATATATGGGGACTAAAAGAAGATAATGAATACGATGTAGACGTTTATGCAAATGTTACAAGTAGAACATCTTCATATATTAAATCTTCAACATATCGAACTTTAAAACAAAATGGTCAAATTGTAAATACAGAAAGAATAGCTAACTTTACTTATAAAGTACATTAAAAAAATCCCTTGTAATTACTACTACAGGGGATTTTATTTATGTAGACTTTAAATACCAAAAATATCATTTGACAAAAGCCTCAAAATCATATAGAATGAAAGAGATTTTAAAATAACTATAATTTAAACTAATTTACATAAAGATAGGAGTGATATTGTATGGAACCAAATGTATTACATGTGGGACTAGATGTAGGCTCTACAACAGTAAAAATTATTGTAATGAATGATAATAAACAAACCATATATAAAGATTATAGAAGACATTTTTCAGATACAAAAAACACTGTCTGTACAATGTTAGAAGAATTAAATAAACAATATCCAAATACAAAATTCACTTTGGCTCTTACGGGTTCAGGTGCTATGTCAGCAGCTAAATTTTTAGGAGTTAATTTTATCCAAGAAGTTGTTTCTTGTAAGAGAGCTGTTGAACGCTATATTCCTCAAACAGATGTAGTTATAGAACTTGGTGGCGAAGATGCCAAAATTATTTATTTTGATAAATCAATTGAACAAAGAATGAATGGAACTTGTGCCGGTGGAACTGGCGCTTTTATTGACCAAATGGCATCACTTTTACACACAGATACAGCAGGTTTAAATACATTAGCTAAAAATCACAAAATTATATATCCTATAGCTTCAAGGTGTGGGGTTTTCGCTAAAACAGATATTCAACCATTAATAAATGAAGGTGCAGCTAAAGAAGATATTGCAGCTTCTATATTTCAAGCTGTTGTAAATCAAACAATTTCAGGATTAGCTTGCGGAAGACCTATTAGAGGAAAAATTGCATTTTTAGGCGGTCCTTTAACTTATCTCCCAGAACTTAGAAATAGATTTATAGAAACTTTACATTTAAAAGATGACGAAATAATAGTTCCAGAAGAAGCTCACCTACTAGTAGCTAAAGGTGCTGCTCTTGACTCCCTAGATGAGACTCCTATAACAAATGAAGAACTTTCTCAAAAAATAAAAAACTTAAGAGCATCCCATGATACTACAACAGAACCAATTGAACCATTATTTAATAATTATGATGAATATGAATCATTTAGGAAAAGACACTCTAAAGATTCTGTAAAAAAACACAAACTTGCCAATTATAAAGGAGACTGCTTTATAGGAATAGACGCTGGTTCTACAACAACTAAAATAGTCTTAATAGATAATGAAGGAAGTTTACTATATTCATTATATGGAAGTAATGAGGGAAATCCACTTCAAAGTGTAATTAAAATGTTAAATAATTTATATACTGTTTTACCTAAAGGTGCCAAACTAAGATTTAGTGGTGTAACCGGCTATGGAGAAAAACTCATTCAAACAGCACTAAATGTTGACATTGGGGAGATTGAAACAATAGCACATTATACAGCTGCTAAACAATTTGAACCTGATGTAACAAGTATTGTAGATATTGGTGGTCAAGACATGAAATATATTCGCTTAAAAGATGGTGCCATAGATAGTATAATGCTTAATGAAGCTTGTTCTTCAGGCTGTGGTTCATTTATAGAAACATTCGCAAATAGCTTAAACTTAGAAATTTCTGAATTTGTTAAACAAGCTATTGAATCAAAAAGACCTGTAGATTTAGGATCAAGATGTACTGTATTTATGAACTCAAAAATTAAACAAGCTCAAAAAGAAGGATATACAGTTGGAGATATTTCAAGCGGTCTTTCATATTCTGTAATAAAAAATGCTTTACAAAAAGTTATGAAAATACGAGATTTTAATACTTTAGGTGACAAAATTGTAGTACAAGGCGGAACATTTTATAATGATGCTGTTCTTCGTGCTTTTGAAAAAATTGTTGGTAAAAATGCTATAAGGCCAGACATCGCGGGTCTTATGGGAGCATATGGAATGGCTTTAATTGCAAAAGAACAGTATGAAACAAATTTAGACATGGAATATTATTCTACATTAACTAAACAAGAAGATTTAAACAAATTAGATATAAAAATAAATCATACAAGATGCAATGGTTGTGAAAATCACTGTAAACTTACAATAAATATATTTAGTAATGGTAAACGTTATATATCAGGCAATCGTTGTGAAAAAGGTGCCGGTCATATATCAGAACATAACAATCTTCCAAATTTGGTTAAATATAAATATGAAAGAATATTTGATTATAAACCTTTAGAAGAGCAATATGCTACTCGTGGTACTATTGGAATTCCTAGAGTTCTAAATATGTATGAAGATTATCCATTTTGGTTTACATTTTTAACAAATTTAGGATTTAGAGTAATTATATCTGAAAAAAGTACTCGTAAAACATATGAAAAAGGTATGGAATCGATGCCTTCTGAATCTGTATGCTATCCTGCAAAACTTTCACATGGACATATTGAAAGTTTATTAGAACAAGGAATCAAAACAATATTTTATCCTTGTATGCCATTTTCAAGAAAAGAATTTGAAAAAGCAGATAATAAATATAACTGTCCTATAGTTATTTCGTATTCAGAAGTATTAAAAAATAATGTAGAAAACTTAAAAAAGCCAGGCATAAAATTTATAAATCCGTTCTTACCTTTTGATACTCCAAATTTAGTTAAGAAGATATTAGAGTTAGATGAATTTAAGGAATATAATTTTACAAAACAAGAATTAACAGATGCAGCTGAAAAAGCTGAAGCAGAATATCAAAAATGTAAAAAAGATATTCATGATAAAGGAGCTGATGCTGTCAGATACATAAATGAAAATAACTTAAAAGGAATTGTACTTGCTGGCAGACCATATCACATAGATCCAGAAATAAATCATGGAATCGATACTTTAATTACTTCCCTAGGTTTAGCGGTTCTTACTGAAGACAGTATCTCTAATCAGGTAGATATAAAAAGACCTCTTAGGGTTGTAGATCAATGGATGTTCCACTCTAGACTATATGCTGCAGCCGATTTTGTAGGAAAACATGACAATTTAGAACTTGTTCAACTTAATTCTTTTGGATGTGGTGTTGATGCTGTAACCACAGACCAAGTAGAAGAAATCTTAAAAAGTTATAATAAGATGTATACTTTAATTAAAATTGATGAAGTAAATAATTTAGGTGCAGTAAAAATACGTATCCGTTCACTTCTAGCAAGTATGAATAAACGAAGTAGAGAAAAATTAGAAGGAAACTATGAAATACATAAAAAAATATTTACAAAAGATATGAGAAAAGATTACACTGTTCTAATTCCAATGATGATTCCAATTCATTTTGAGCTATTAGAACCTGCCGTAAATTCTTGTGGATATAATATGGTGCTTTTAAGAGAATGTACTCAGCATACTGTTGAAACCGGCTTAAAATATGTAAATAACGATGCTTGCTACCCATCTATATTAGTTACAGGACAAATGATTGAAGCATTAGAATCTGGTAAATATGATGTAAATAAAACCGCTTTAATAATGTCACAAACAGGTGGAGGATGTAGAGCCACTAATTATATAGGCTTTATTCGTAAAGCATTAAAAGATGCAGGTTTTGAACAAGTACCAGTAATATCACTTAATGTAGTTGGCATGGAAAAAATGCCAGGTTTTAAACTTACTCCTAAATTAATAGACAAATTAATTAAAGCCGTACTTTTAGGAGATTTATTACAAAAAATGCTTCATAAAAATAGAGCTTACGAAATACATAAAGGAGATACAGATAAAGTATTTCAAAACTGGATGCAAAAATCTAAAAAATTAGTTACTAATTGTACAAATAAAGAATTTAAACAAGCGATTTATGATATGGTAGATGATTTTGAAAAAATTGAAGTAGACATGTCTAAAGAAAAACCAAAAGTCGGAATTGTTGGGGAAATATTAATTAAATATCATCCTTTTGGAAATAATTATGTTGTTGATTTATTAGAAAAAGAAGGTGCTGAAGTTGTCTTACCTGATTTTATGGGATTTATAAAATTTATGGCTACACATAGAATTACATTTAATACTTTATTAAATAGTAATAAAATGTCAGCAGCAATTAGTAGAATTGCATTAAAATTAATTGATTTAGTAGAAAAAGATACTAAAATTGCTCTCGCAAAATCAAGTAAAAATTATTTACCTCCTTGTGATATTTGGCATCTAGAAGATAAAGTAAAAGATATTTTATCTATTGGCAATCAAACAGGTGAAGGTTGGTTCTTAACTGCCGAAATGGTAGAATATATTGAAAATGATATTCCAAATATAGTATGTGTTCAACCTTTTGCTTGTCTTCCAAACCACGTTGTTGGTAAAGGTGTTATAAAAACTATACGAAGTAAATATCCAATGGCAAATATAACTCCTGTTGATTATGATCCAGGAGCAAGTGAAACAAACCAAGCCAACAGAATTAAACTTTTAATGACTGTTGCTAAAGATAATTTAAAATTGAAACAAAATGAGAAAAAAGCTTTAGATAAAGAAAATGAACTTACTTCTCCTGAAAAGATTAAAGTTAAAGAAAAACAAAATTATTAAAATAGAAACCACCAATTTATAGGTGGTTTTTTATTAAACTTATCTATAATTATTTTCTTTTTTTATAATTTATGTTACAATTAATTCATATAATAAAAATTTAGGAGAGAATACAATGAAAAATTATTATGATATATTAGAAGTATCGCAAAAGGCTTCTAAAGAAGTAATAGAAAAAGCATATAAAGCATTAGTAAAAAAATATCACCCAGACTTACAACCACCTGATAAAAAGAAAGAAGCTGAGGATAAAATTAAAATAATAAATGAAGCATATAGTATTTTATCAGATGAAACAAAAAGAGCAGAGTTTGATAGAAAATTGCAGAGCCAACAACAAAGAGAACAAAGTAGAAGCGTCAATAACAATACTTCCAATCGCCAAACAACTAGTAGCCACGGATATAATCAACCTAACAGAAATAGTAAGGCCAATTCTTATAATTCAGCAGCACCTGCTCCAAGTAACAAAAAACAAATAAAAACACCTCATTCTACAAAACAATCACAAACTCCAAATGGTTATGACCCTTTTTATCAAGCTGATTTGTATAATCAACAAATTAATAAAGCTTACAGTGATGCTTATAGAGATGCTTATAATCAGGCTTTTGGCAATATGGGATATCAAGTAAACTATAGAGAGCCAAGAGGCTTAAAATATTATTTAACACTTTTTGCTTTTATTATAATATTTATATTTGTATGCTTTTTATTATGGCATATTCCTTTTGTAAAAAACTTTTTTATTGATTTATATAATAGTAATGAAATTTTTAAAACTATTATTGATATAATAAATAATATAATTTCTAACTTTATAGGTATATTTAAAAATGAATAATAATAATTTATAAAAATGCAAAAAAATTAGAGAAGCCAATCAGGCTTCTCATAGGAGCATACATAATAATGCCCCTATAATACATAAGCAAACTGCTATAGTCAGTTTGCTGTCTTTGTGGTTCGATACGCCGCCGAGCATATCTTTGATAGACTCGACAAGCTCCCGAACCTTTGACCATACCCATGCACAAAGGCACAGACAAATAGCCAAAATGATGAATAAGAAAGCCAATGTTTTCATAGCTCTCTCCTTTCTTATAATTGCAAAACCAACTAGTTACACTCCTTTAATTATACCACATTTAGCGATAAATATCAAATTTAAAAGGTGTTACTACCATTATTATCAATCTCTCCAAGGTTTTCTAAATTAATAGCATCAGCTAAATAAAGTAAAGGTTTGTCAAATGCAAAAGTATGATTATCATAGTCCATATGTAAAGCTAATAAACTTTCATTTTCCACTACTGTCCCTTCATCTTCAAAACTATTATTTACAGTAACAATATATATACTGATACTCCCTCTCTCACTATATTTATCTATTTGTTTAATAGAAAATTTATTTACATCTTCAATATATGGACAATAATCTAATATATTTTCTGCATTAATTACTTCTCCTATATCACTCCCTGTTTCTATATAACCATCTGTTAGCATCCCAACAAGATTACTTTTCAATTCTTCATCATCTGTCATATTTGCTTGGTATATATTTTGTGCAAATTTATTAACAACCTGACTGACTTGTTCATATTCATTTGAAGAACTTTCAATACGATTTAAATTCAATTTTTCTGCAACTTCTTCATCTTCCATATCATAAGAAATATCTGATAAATCATACCTAAATGTGTCTTCTTTTTTATCATAATAATTATCTAATCTAGATATAATAAAATAAACTAACAAAATGCCAATAATAATTAATATTACCTTTCTGCCATTCTTATTAAACCATAATTTAAATTTATTTAACATATTTAACTCCATTTCTTAGTTAACAAATATATAACTTATTATCATTTTTTAGAATTAACTCTTTTCCCTATGTCTCCAGCTGTTTTCTTTACACTTCTATATGCCATTTTTATTGATACTATAATTGCTATAATTAATAAAATAACTATAAAAAACATATAAAAAGGTGCATTGGTTACTAGATTTGGCTTCGTTTGTATTAATAAATAGTACAAAATACCAACAATTGGTCGTAGAAGTAACAAATAAAGTAATAGCTTAAACCAATCTTTTATATACCCCCTATTTCCGTAAATTTTATCAAATGCACTTACCAATATTACAATAGGAGCTATCGCTATAAGAACAGCAACTAATAACATTCTAATTAAAAACACTACATATATAAATATTTTAAATATTGTTAATGTCATTCCACATATAAAATTCGTTATATTCTCTACAGCATTATCTTTCCAGTCATACTGAGTTTGAAACATCAAAGCTCCTTCTATATTTGTTGTAAAATAATATGCATCTGTTGTATCGATATCAGCCTCATCTGGATTTTCTTCTCCACCTAAATCGGCAACATATATAACAATAGAATCACTACTAACAGGATTAGACGTTGCTATATTATTAATTATTCCTGAGAAAGATATAGATAAATTTATAATAAATGCTATTAAAGCTAATAAAATAACAGAAAGTATCCATTGTTCCACAAGGCTTTTTTCTCTTTGTCTTTTTCTAGGGTTTCCATTCCCTCCTAAAACTGCTCCTCCCATTGGCATAATTGTTTTATCTTTACTACTTATAGAAGCTGAAACTAAAACTACTGCCATATATATTAGTAAAGTTAGCATACCTGCAGCTGCTATGTACAAAGAAACTCTAAAAAATGTTCTTACAAAAGATGCAATCGTTCCCCATTCAGTATTAGATGAACCTGCTGATAAATCAAAAAAATTGATATTTAATAATCCATATACTCCATCATTATTATATAAAATAGGTTCTATTGTAGTTCTTATATTAGGAACTTCTACATAATCTTTTAACAATGACGAATCTATTAAAATATCATAGTCTTCTGGTTCACCATCTTCTTCAACTGTATGATAATTAATCATTTCTTTTACTTCTTCAATTGTATATGCAAAAACATTATTGCTTAATTGGCATATAGCCACAATAATTAAAATACTTAATAAAATTATTTTTTTTATTTGCTTCATCTATATGCCATCCTTTCTTCATATTTATTCATCATATACTCCATGTCCTGTTATTTTAAATTGCATAACAGCTGTTTCAATAATATTGTAAGAATAATTATTTTGATCTATACACATATATTCAACTTCTGTATCACTTTCATAATATGGCTCTAAGCAATATACTATTTTTATATTTTCAAAAATTTGCTTATTATTATTAACATATTGTTGAAATTTATCTATACTATTAAAATAATCTTTCTTATAATCGTCACCTAAATATTCATATGCCATATTAATATTAGTGTTAATTAATATTGACCAATAGTTCAGATAACTATTTAATATCTCTTCTGTAGTCAAATTTACATATTTACATTCTTTAGCTTTGTCTTTATCAAGTTTTTTATTATATTTACTTAAATCAACTGTACTAATATCTGTTATATTATTATCTATATTTTCTACCTCATAAATCATCTCCGTAAAATCTATATATACAACAAAATTTAAATAATTTACTGTATTATTAGAATCTACCCTCATTGCTCTAGCAAGATATTTCTGCATAGTGCTTTTTTCAGTATGATACTCATACATTTTAATTATATACAATTTTGTATCAGTTTCTTTAATATTTAAATATTGTTCTATACAATCTTGTACTGTATAGAAAGAAATTTTATTTGTTACTTCTATTAGAGTATTATAATCAAGAACTTCAAGTTCTTGCTCTCCATCTTCCGTTTCCCTAAACTGAACAGTATTATTTACTGTTTCATTAGTATCTGTAATTTGATTATTCTCATTCTGAGATAGTGTAGCTATATCATTATTAACACTTCTAGTTAACAAAAAAATTAAAACAATTAACAATATAACTAATATTACAATTCCAACTATTATTATAGTTTTCGTATTTTTTTTCAAAATTTTCTCCTTTCCGGTCTCTTTATTTTACGGAGCTCGCCATACTTGACAATTTTTGCTCAGTGATTGTTGATGTGTTCTTGGTTCTCCCGTAGGCGCATCCCCGTCACCAGATGTTACACATGTTCTTTCATCATAAACTTTACCATTTCCTGCATAAATCATTACATGCCTACTTGCATTTCCTACCGTATCATATTGTACTAATACATCTCCTGGCTTAGCTTGACTCCAATTTGTTATATTCCCCGTAACCTTCGTCCATCCTGCATTTCCTAAAATCGTTGGGTAACTCTGTACTGCATTAAATCCTGTTCCTATTTGCTCTTTAGTCAATAGCCCTGAGTGATATAATACAGCTCCTACATATGTACCACAACATGCTATATTTTGTGTGTTTAATGCATATTCTACATCTCCTGATAAGCCATCTAAAGAATAATGCATATTTCGATCAAGCCATAAGTCCATTACAGCTTCACATGAAGCTATTATATCTTGGTTTCCTCCTACAGAAATAGTCCCTGTTGAGTTTGATTCTGGATTTAAGTTGTACATTACAGTAGATTCTTCATTATTTAAGATATGGTTTTCAAAAAAAGTACTTATTGAATTCCACACATTTCTAGTAACAGAACCCATTGCACCATTAAATGTATCTGCTTCCTTATCTTCAGCACTTGTTCCATTAGCTTCACCATTATTATTATTATATGTAGTTATTCCAAAATACTCATCTATGCCATTTGCAATACCTGTAGCTAATTTTTTGTGATAGTCAGGATCATTTAAATCTTTATCATCACTTTCTACCATAAAATTTCCACATTCTAGATAAGCCAAAGGTATTTCTGTCCAATTAATTTGCGGCAAACACTGTGCCGAATTACTTCTATTTCCCTTTCCTACTGCCAGTCTAGTTTCAGAAACTACACAATCAGATAATTTCATAATTTCATCATATAACCTGTTATCAGTCTCATCTAAAAAGCCTTTAGATTTACTATTGGGGACAACAGCAAATGGTCCATCTCCAGCTCCTTCAGCATCATCGCAGTGAATTATTATTGCTATATCTGCACCACTCTCATTTGCATCTACAGCCCTTTCTGCATTATTCAAGGTACACTCATTTGTCGTCCTAAGCATTTTTACAGTATAACCTCTACCTTCCAACTCACTTTGTGTTGCTTTAGAAATTTGTAAAGCTAGTTCATATTCTGCTTTACCTGAAACATGACTAACCGCTCCAGATGTAGCCCCTGTTGAGCTTTCTTCATTAGATGTAGGTGCTATTTTAGATGTTTTTGTAATATTTCCCCCTGATTGGTGACCTGCTGCAATATATACAGTTTTTCCTGCTGCAGTAATATTATTATTTCCTGCTATTCCTTCTGTCGTAGAATCAAATGAAAATCCTCCATTCGATCCATCTATAGATGATATTATGTTATCTCCGTTTGGTCTAACTATACAAGTAACTGTATAATCTCTATTAAAAGATATCGGGCCCTGTTCTTTTATACATTTGTTTGTTGTTGTAGTATCTGCACATATATAAAAATAATTTTTACCATTCTGTTTTTTAGCAAATATACCTATAGTATTTCTAAATATTACACAATCTCCAGCCTGTAAATCTTTAACGTCTTTTAGTTGTTTATTTACTACTATCCATTCACAATTTTTTGTGTTTTTTTGATATGCAGCTTTTACCTGTGAACCAGGTGCATCCCTATGATTTAACCAAGTTCCTTCTTTCAAAAAGCCTGCTGCTTGAAAAACCAAAGATACATACCCACTGCATGACAATTTTTTTAATTTGCGTGCTTCTGCAAAAGTATTTCTACTGGAACCCATTTCATATTTCCAACCTTCTTTTTTCATCAATCGTAGTAATTCTTCCGCTTTATTACAAACAATTATTCCGCTATTAGTTGCTCCATATGATTGTCTTGCGTTAAGCATTATTATACATGATACTATAATTAATATATATATTAATATTTTACCTATTTTATTGATCAAAACTATCACCTCCTATTCTCATTAATTGATTGCAAATGCTATTTTAAAGTCTGCATCATTTAACAATGTTACTGTTGCCGTAATTAGTTTTGATTCATTATTATTGTTTGCATTAGTTATTGTAACCGTATATTGATATACATTTGATGATATCACAATATAATCATCAAAATCATATAAATTTGTGTCATAAAAATTTTCTTTTACAAAATTTTCAAAATCCTGTAAATTTGGATAATAATTATTTTTTTGCACCGAATTTATTTTACTATACGAAAACTCATAGTTTTTGTCATTTATACCCTTAAAAAATCTATCTATACAATATTTGGCTTGGACATTTGGCATACTTGAATTATATATTCTTAAATATTCCGGTAATACTGTTGAATATGTATCAAATAATATTGTATAATTCAATAAAGTTGTTGCATTAAATATATAAGATTTACTTGTATTTGTTATTGCTGTATATTGTATATAATCCTCATTATCTTGTATTTGATATTGAGTTATCTCTTCCTCTAGTAAATTTTTTTCATTAGCAAATTGTATAAAATTATCAATTGTTGAAAAATTAATGTTTCTATACTCCTCATTTATACAATTATATAAATGCTGCATATCATATCTTAAATCAAATTTATATCTCTTAAAAAATTCTATTATTGTTTTTTCATCATCTATATTATCAAAAATAAATTTATTATTACTATTATTCTCTATAGGCGATACATTATTTATTGCTACTGTATCTCCTTCTTTTAGGTTTGAATAATTTTTATTAGCTAAATATTCATACGGATACACTGAAAAAGTCATATTATCTATATCTGTTTTTATAAGCAATACTTGATTTTCTATATTACTATTTTCAACTGTATTTCTTATTAATCTAAAATACACTAAATATAAATTTTTTGTTTCATCTATTTGTTGGGAATAAATTTCATCTATACAAAACTCTGGATTATTCATTCCATTATATAAACTCATAACATTTTCATTATTGATACCAAGTGTCTCTTTTGCTTCTGTATCAATTATATTTAATGCATTATCTATTGATCTAATATTGTAATATGATGTAATAAATTGCTTTACCAAGAAATATAAATCATCACTTTCATCTATTACAAGATTTGAAATTTTTTGTTCTTCTTCATTATCTGAATTTTCTTCATTGTTTTCCACTGTTTCATTCATTATCCTATTTACATATGCATCTTCTGTAATAATATTGTTTTCTCCTATATTCATATTATTACTATTCACTTCTGGCTTACTAGAATTATTTATAGATAAAATTAATATTATAATTAAAACTATTGCTATAATTAATATAATTATTGATAACTTTAAAATTTTTTCTTTTTTATCTTTCATACATTGTCCCTTTCTTTAGGTTTCTGTAATTTCTATGTCATTATTATTTAAATCAATAGTTGTAATTATCCTCGTATTACTTGCATCATTTAGAATAAATCTGATTGCTATTCTATTATTTTCTTGATCGATTTGATGTATATCATATTGAACACTTGTTGCTTCAACTAAACCATGAAAATACATATATTCTTTAATTTTTTTTATGAAATTATCTTTATCTACAATTTTCTCAGTTACTTCATTAGGTAAATTTACAATTTCGATATGAAATTTGTTCAAGTCATCTTCACTGTATTTTGCCTCTCCTGTTTCATCTTCTTCATTAAACACATCGAAATTTTCATAATCATAATCTTCGTCTTCATCATTATTTACAGACGAATTACTTTCTGCCGTAATATTAGAATGTGTTGTGCTATTACCTAATACCATGCTATCATCACCTATATTTATTATTTTAAATATTAAATATATTAATAGTACTAAAAATATTATTAACAATACAATTAATATTGATAAAAATAGTTTTGTTCTACTCATAAATTACTCCTTTATTCAAATATCCAATAATTTTTAGCAGCTTGATTTATTTCTTCTTTTGTAAATGTTGTGTTATTATACCCTGCATCTCCATTATGTTCTTTGTTCTCTGCATTAGATTTGTTTGGATCTTTCACTGATATTCCTCCACTATTGTCTATAGATGCTAAAACAATAAAATGTCCTCCATTTGTAAATAATCCTGGACCTTGTGATGAAATAACTAAATTTCCTTTTTGTAATGCTGATACAACATCATCTATACTAGTAGTTTCTCTCACTGTGCAATTAAGTTGAAAATGTTCTGCTGCTGCTGCAAAGTATGACCAAGATGTACCTGCTCCAGATACATAATATGAATTTCCACACCATTCTATTGCATCTTTTGGAGTTATATTTCTCCCTAACAATTTAGTAGCTACCATCGCAAAAGAAGTAGGACCACAACCACAAGATGCAATAGTTCCACTACCATATGAAACATCACTATAATCATTTTGGTAATATTGTACAAAATCTCCAGTAGTTGTATTTGCACTTGAAATATTTGATGCTGCCTGCACCTCTGATGGATCTATTATACCAACTTTAGTTAATATTAAAATTACACCTACTATAAGCATTATAATTACTGCAAAAAAACTTGCTACCTTTATAACTGTTTTTATTGCTTTTAATTTTTTTAAAATCAATTTTATCACCTTTAATAAAAAATATATTTATTATTTTTTACCCTTGACCTGCATTTAATTGTTGAGATTGTGGCATACGGATAAATACTCCTCTTGGCATTGTATTATTATCTCCATCTTTTTGTTTTTCTTTTAATTCTCCTGCCGCTGTTTGAATATCTTGTCTTGTTTGCTCTTGCATTCTGGCTTTATGAATTTCATAATAACTTGCATTTTTATATTCCTCATGTCTTAATCTAAAGTTTTCGTCATCTGCTTTACTTTGTCTTCTTAAAATCTGTTGATACATGTCTTCTTTCTTTCTACCATTTTTTCTAAATTCTTCCTTTAATAATTTTGCTCCTTCTTCCCCTAATATTTCTTCTGCTCTTTCCGGATTTGCTATAATTTCTTCTTTTATTTGTTCTTCAAGTTCTTCTAATTTTTCGTCTTGCTTTTCTCCTATTAATTTATCTCTTTCTTCTTCATATTCTTTCTCAAAATCTTCTAAAGCTAAACCTTCCCTTGCTTCGACATTTTCCCTAGCTTTTTGTTCTATTTCTTTCATTTCACCTTCACTTAATTCTCTTGCAGGATCATCTTGGAAGTTTTCATTAAGAAAACTATTAAAATGTTCAGACGCTTTACTTGTTTGACGTAATATATTATTTAAAGAATTCATATTAGCATTATCTAAATTCATTCTTGAATCTGCTTTTTCCCTAGCTAGTATTCTCTGGTTTCTATCTCTACCTGTCCTTAATTCATTAACTCTATTTGCTACCTGTGTCATTTGTGCAGCACTTAATTCTGGCACATTTCGAACCATCATTCTGTATAATTCATCATAATCATTTTTTCTTCTATTCGCATCTAAACTATATATATTACTATTTCCAGATGCCAACAAATCATTTTGTCTTACTCTGTTTATTGTATATAATTTTGCCTTTTGTCCTCTATTTAAAGAACTATTTGCTGGATCTGAATATACATTTCGTAATCCCATCATGACTAATTGTTGGTTTGTATTAGCCAGATATTTCTTATTTGCATTCATTCTATATCCTGTAATTCTTTGTAATTGCATATCATTTAAAGTTACTCCTACATTTGAAACATAACCTCCAATCATAGGATAAGCATTTGATCCCATTGCTGCAGCTAACATTTTCATTTTAGTTTCTTTAGGTGCATAAAAATTTCCTGCTACTAAAGTTTGCACTCCTGTAATACGTTTAGGTGTAAGGTTTCCCATATTTAAAGTACCATATGGGGCAGCAATTCTTGCAGTTCCACCATTCATTGTTGTATAAGATTCCCCAGGTTGGTTCATACTTAATCTTCCTCTATTAATGTAATTTCTACTATTTTCACCTTGAAGAAATTGAGGTTTACCACCAACTGTTTGATTTAACAAATTACCAGCTGACTGATTAATATCTCCTTTTAATCCCGTAGCTCTTGTAAAGACAGCTGCTCCTCCCTGATAAATTGGTCCTGATATTTTTTTAGCTTTGTTTTTTACTATTTGTCCATTCTGAACCTGGTTGGCTGATTCAATCATTGTATTTAAAGCAACTCCACCCATAGGTGCATTTGCTGTAGATGCCATTCGTATAGGGTTAAATACTCCAATTTCTGCATTTTTCATTTCTGCAGGCAAATGCCTGTTATTTTCAATCTCTGGGTTATCAATAGGATCATTATCTGATTTTTTAACTTTAGAATTATTTTCCCCATTTACTTTATCTGCTAAAAATCCTATTGCACCAGCAGCTCCTGTTAAAGAAATATTTGGTTGTACAAAACTTCGAAATACCGAAAATATAGCTTTTATTCCTATTGCTGCTGCAATCGCATATAAGATTATACCTATTATCATTTTCCATAACCTCCTTTATCAAATCATTCCAGATTCTAAAATAATATTACAAACAGCTGCCAAGAATACTTGTATAAGTGCTAATTTTACATAAGTAGTTGTCCATTTAGAAAAATTCATTGGAAAACTGTTTTCCTGATGTAAAGCATATGCAGCAACTACTATAGGTCCTATAATACCAAGTGCCAGCATAATAAACATCCTACACAACATCATAACTGCAGTAAAAACATTAATAACAACTAACACAATATAGATAATTGTATAATTTGACATTGTATCAAAATCTGTACTTTGTGCCATATATCTTGCAAAACCTGTAATGTTTG
This sequence comes from uncultured Clostridia bacterium, assembly GCA_944386695.1. Lineage (GTDB taxonomy): Bacteria > Bacillota > Clostridia > TANB77 > CAG-508 > CAG-269. The sequence goes on from CALXCB010000008.1 coordinate 18,646, forward strand.
TACTAAATTCATAAGTGTCAGTTACATGAACTCTAATTGGTAATTCATCAGTTGTCCCTCCTGTTGCATCATTAATTGGTTGTAAAAATATTTTACTTGCATTTATTGCCAATGCCATTATAACAACTACCCCTATAAGCATAACAAGAGCTGTTGCAAATCTTTGTAATCCATCTTGATGTTCTTTTCTTCCAGCTGGTGTAGTATTTATGGAAAACCAAACAAGATGTACTCCATGATAAATTAAAGTTGTTAATAAAAGCGCTGCTGTAACATAAAGTGTTAAATGTGTCAAAGCAGAAAATACAGATCTAAAAAAGTTCCAAATACTATTGCTATTTCCGGTTGTACTTAAAAAATCTACACTAAATAGGTCTACATTACCTACAGCCATATTATATATATCTATTGGAATTACAGGAATTGCTGTTTTCTCCCTATCAAATTCGTGTTCTTCTGGATCAATTGTTATTAGTGTTTGCCAAGCTCGTGCATTAGTTTCATTGTCATCTTCACTAGCTTTTTTTACTCTTGTATATTTATTGTTTGGTCCTAAATCATGATCTGATACTCTTTCTGCTCTTAACTCTCGATAACTATATCGTAATTTTGTATCAACAAACGACCACCCACTTCCATCTGTAAAAGTCTGAAAATTATTTATAATTCGCTGAATTGCGTCAAATATAGCCTTAAAAAAGTTAAGTATTACTCTTGCAATTGCACGACCCGAATCTTGAGAAAATTCGGTTACAAAATCAACCGCTCCATCTATCCAATCTCCTATTGTATCTATTATATTTTCTCCGTGCAGCATCATATGCTATTATTTCAGTTCCACTTACATCTAATTCTCTTCCTGCTTGTATGGCATCTCCTGTAAAAATTTGATCTAAAGTTAATGTACAATACCAATATGTAGCTGGATTAGTCGCAATATATCCATCTTGTTTTTCTTCTGCATTACACTTTACTACAATTATTGCTGGTATCTCCGTAGAATCTTCTGGAATATTTGATTCATCAATACTATATTTTCTCATTAATTGTCTTTTTGTTAAATTTTTAGCCGCAAAAATTTGTCGATTTGCGGTATTGCTAGTCGTACCAAATTTTATTCTATATGAATCGTCTCCTGTTTTCTTAATAGAAATATTTATTTCAAATTTCATCATTGCTTTAATATCTTCACCATCATAACCAAAATCTTCTTGTATCTTTTGTAAGATTTCATCACTACTAGCCTCTAGTTCTTTATCTCCAGACTTTATAGCTATTCTGTATTTGGCTAATTCAAAATTAATATTTGATCCTGCCCCGGCATTAACACTTGACACAAATAACCCCATGCTTAAAATTATCAAAACTAATGTTACAACTATTTTTTTCTTCATTTAAGTTTGCTCCTCCTTTACCATAAAAGTAAAATTATTTTATATGCAAATATAAATCCTAGTGGAAGTAAAAGTAATGTGAAGTATGTTTTTATCCAAACTTTAAAATTCAATAATTGGCCTATTCCTTCTCCACCTACGGATTTTTTAGATAATGTGCCAACTGCTGTAAGTGGTGCGATAACTACTAAGAATCCTATTCCGAGCATTCTGAAAAACATTGCTAAAAATATTGCAAAATTACAGAAAATCGCCATTAAAGCATATATAATTGAATATCCAAGTTTTGACCAACTAGATGTTCTTAATGTCATATATTTGATATATCCCATAATATTAGTATCGAACATATATACGTTTTCTACATTTAACCTTATAGTATAATTAGTATCTTTTCCATTTATGATTATATCTTGAATATATGTATAAAAATGTGTGGATACTGCAATTATTGCTACAGAACCAGCAACTAATGCAATTGCTTTTACAAAATCATCCATAACTTCTTTAGATAATGCTGCTGTTTTAGGGTTATCTGAAACAGTTGAAAATACTAGCATAATTGCTCTATAAATTAATAACGTAAGTAATGCTGCCGCTGAAATATACATTACTATTTTTGAAAAAGTTACCACAATACCTCTAATAAACTTCCAAAAAGCATGATTATTTTCACTATTATAATTAGCATTATAAAAATTGATATCAAATAAATCTGATTCACCTGTAGCTAAACTATACATATCCATTGCAACAACTGGGATTTTGGTATCTGGTGTAAATATTACTGTTTCATTTCCGTTTTTATCAGTTTCAGTATTTGATATACTTATTCTTTTTGAAACATTTTGCATTGATCCTTCTAGAAATCTATCCCTTTCCCTTGCATCCCTTACTCTTATTTTGTCATTTAATGCTTCATCTGCTTCGATCTCTTGTCTAGTATATAAAAGCTGTTTACAATCCAACCAATTTATACCTTCTGCTACTGACTCTAGTGACGTTTGCACTATATCTCCAATTGTTGTAAAGAAAAGTGAAAGTGCATCTAATATTACACTCAAATTTGAAGCAGAACTTGTGGTTCCTGCATTAGATGAAAAAGTTCCTGTTGATGTTACTATAACTTCCTGTTGATTAACTATAGAACCTACACCCTCTCCATCTGGTCCAAAAAACACATCTAAGATCTGTGGTTCATCTCGTCCTACGATCATTGACTGTGCACACTTATCTAAAAAAATACCGTTATATACAGTTGTATCATTGTTAATTCTTTCAGGATATCTAAACTTAAATTGTATTGTTTCATAATTGGTTCCATATTTTTCATCAATATGAAAATAATGTATATAATTGTGCCATGTGTATGGATAATATGATGTGTCTGGATTATCAAACAAAGCATAACTTGCTCCTGCTAAAACCACATAATCTTCTCCATTATATGTATATACATACCAACCATATTTTGGATCTTTTTTACAGTCAGATACAGGTACTCCTGTCGCTAAACCACTTCCCCCAAAAGTTGTTAATTTAAATCCGCTATTATTATTTACTTGATCTACAGTAGGATTAGGCTTATTATCATTCGTAAATAATCCCGTTTTAAACTCTGCCCTAGTATATTCTATGGGAAGTAAAAACAAAAACAAAATAAACATTATAATAATAAAGTAGATTCTTCTTAATATGCTTTTTTTCATTTTTTACTTCCTTTCTATACAATCTTTTATAAATTTTATTTAACTGCTTTAGCTAATTTATTTAAGTTTGTTTCCACAAATTGGAATTCTTTTTCTGTTGGTGTAATTTGAAGTATAGCTGTTTCACTACCAACCTTTAACAATCCCTCACCTCTAGTACAAGTAACTAAAAAAGATGCTTCTCCTGAACTTAGTTTAAATACCTCTTGAAGCAAAGAAATTTCTGATTTATCTTGTGCTAAAAATAACTTAGTATCTGATGATGTAAGTACAGCTTGTGCTTCCGGTTTTTCATAAAAGTCTTGAAATCTTTGTGAAATAATTGCAAGAGACACATTTCTTTTTCTAGCACGTCTTGCCATTTTATTTAAAAAGTCTACGGCTTCTGGGAATGGAAGTAACATCCATGCCTCATCAACTATAACTCTTTTTTGTTTAGCTTTTTTTCTATCTTCACTATTTTTCTTAACAAATTTTTCCCAAATCCATGAAAGTAAAATTTGTTGTGCAAGTGGTCTTGCAAATCTTTCTTCTAGTTGTGAAATGTCTATATTTATAAATGGTGCTCCATCTAATAATTCAAATGTAGATTGACCATCGAAATATGCCATCTGCCCTCCAAATTCTCTTATGTACTGCTTCATAACTTTTAATAAATAACTATAATGGAATCTATAATCGTCATTATCATTTTCTTTTGCTAATTGCTCCAATCTTCTATACCAAGATCCTATTGTTGGCATTTTTTTCTTTTTTCTTCCAAAACTTCCAACAACTCTTTCATCTTCATATAAACTTATTGGATCTGATGTTATTCCTAATGCTGCATACTCTGCTGCTACTGATTCTGATATAATTTGTTTTGTTAACTCATTTACTTGTTCTGTTTTTGTGCTACCTTTTGCCATTGTCATTAAAGCTTGTGTTACGTCTTCAACTTTATTTTCTATATTTAATGTTTCTCTTTCCCTACCAGTAATCGGGTCTTTTGCCTTTTCCACTTCTATATCAAAAACATTAATAATTGTTCTAGAATTAGGACTAATAACAACATTTATTCCACCTAAAGCTTCAGCAACAGCATAATACTCACCTTCTGCATCTAGTGCTAAGCTTTCTATTCCCATAAGAACAGAAGATCTTGAAATTAATGTTTTCATTGTAACAGATTTACCAGCACCAGATTTAGCAAATATAACCATATTATAATTTGTTAAAGATGGATGAAAATTATCAAACAGTATTGGTTCACCTGTTTGTTTGTTTACACCTAGTGGAACTCCTGTCGGATGTCCAACTTCTGATGTTAAAAATGGAAATACAGTTCCCATTGAAGGCCTATCAAATATCTGTTTTTTGTTTATCGTATCTTTCATTAGTGGCAGACATGACTTAAATGCATCTTCTTGCATAGCCCATGCACTTTTTATACTAACTAAAGATTTAGACATTTCATTTGAAAGAAGTTTTGTAAGTCTCTCTAAATCTTGCATACTATATGCAAACAAAGTAGCAACTATTGTTGCTTCATATAATTTGTTAAATCCTGCCGCAATTTGATCTCTTAATACCTCTGTTTCATATCTTTTTTGAGAAACATCACTTTCCCTATTGATATTTCCTTTATCACTTGCCATTAATCTTTCTGTTTCAAGTTCTACTATTGTTCTATTTAAATCATTTTGAGAACTTGCCTCTGAAACAGGATAAATATATATTGATGTATTTATATCTCCAAACATATATAAACTTCTAAATAGTTCTGGAAATGTACATGATCTTGGAAGTCCCGAAACAAAAAAGCTTCTAGCATATCTTGTAACATTAGATATGATCTCCATATGATCCAACTTAGAAGCATCTATTCCTGCTGGAGCAATAATTTCTTTAATCGTTTTTTTATGTAATACTTTATATTCGTCCTCAGGCTTTTCTTTTTGGTCTTCCCCTTTTACCTTTTTCTTGAACAATGCCATTTTCTTTATCCTCCTTCTTATCTGTTTTCGTTGTTGGTTTATCTTCTATTTTTTTATCTGATTGTGTTTCTTCTTCATTTGCTAACTTTTCTATTTTATCAATTGCCTTTTCAGCAACATCTTCACCTATAAATTTTTTATGTTTTCTTATTAGTTCTTTAGCCCTTTTAGATATAAGTTTTTCTTTATTTTGTTCTTTTTCTAAAATCTCGATTTCTTTTTCCCTTCTAGTCTCAAGTATCTTTTGATTTGCTAATGACGTAGCTTTTTCCTCTATTTGTTTATCTAATAATTTCATCTTTTTCTTCATAACATCAGGTGCTGTTGAATACATCTCATCAAAACCTGCTTGTTTCATTTTTTCCATCCAGAATAGGTCTGACTCATCTCTGTTATATGCTATATATAATAATTCTGTTAGTTCTTCTGAATTTAAAATCTTACCCATTACCTGACATGCATATAGTGAATTTATAACAGCTCTTGCTCTTGTATATAATTCTGAAAAAGCCATATTTCTTATTTCCGCTTGACTAAAGTTTCCTGCTTCTATTTCAGATTGATAACATGGTACAATTACATAATACTTTTTATTTAGAATATTCTTATTTAAACTTTGTCTTTCAATATCTCTAATTATATCTGCTGTATATTCTTTTAAGTTTTTTTGTTTTGCCAATTCGTATTTTGCTTTATCTATTCTTTCTTTAGATGGATTTTCGCTTTTTAATAAATTCTCATATTCTATTTGTAATGAATTGTATTTTCTTTCAATTTCCTTTAACCTACTCTTATACCCATCAATACTTCTTTCCAAGTTTATCGTTCTTGTTTGTATATATAATTGTACAGGATGCCTTAATGTATTTAAAAATGATATAAATCCTTGTTCAACAGATACTTTTTCCATTTCAGACATCAAGTCATAATTTATTCCTTGGCATTCTACAACCATTAAAAATCTACCATTTTTTTGAATAATCATATTGTCTTCAATTTTTTCAAAATCCATAAAGTCAATAATAGATTCTGGTGTATAAATAATATCTGATTTTTTTACCTGCTTTGTAGCTTCTTCGTCCTGTTTACGCTTTTCTTTTGCTCTTTTTTCTCTCATACTTACTATAACTAATGTTGTTATTAAGCCTATAATAGCAATTACTATTATACCAACTATCAATACTAATACTTGCACTAAACTATCATTACTCATCTCTTTTCTCCTCCGTAAAAAAAGTATATATTTTATTTCTTTTTCTCTTAAACTTAATATATCTAAGGATAATCTGATCTATGTACTCCCCACCAGCTTTTCTGGTAATTTCAAAATTATTAGAGTCTGGTATTTTAAATGATGATATTAAAAATCCTATACCTCCAAAAATTACTGCTGGTATTATTCCTATAAGCGGATTTCCAAATATTTGCCCAATAGGATAAAATAATAAAAATGCTAGTCCGCCTAAAACCCCTGTATATACAAGTGCTTTTGTTGAAAACACATAAAAAAATCTACTTTCACCTTTAGTGTTCCTTGGTATATTATATGGTCCCCCTGCCATAAAATCACTCCCTCATCTATACATTTTATCACTATAATTATAACATAAAAAAACAAAAAAAAATACAATTTACGATAAAAAATATCGAAATTGTACTTTTTTAATATAATTGTAATGTTTTCGTAATATGTTTGTAATATACTTATTAATTATTTGCAAAAATGCCAACAAAGAAGTTAGCTATTGAAGTTGCAAAAAATACTAATAATATACCTACAACAATTGGTATCATATCTTTTTTTAGCTTTTCCTTCATTTCTGGTGTCTCTACAATATATCTAAAACCTGTATATGCAATCATTATAACTGCAACCAAACCTGACGCAACTTGTAAGAACGCTAAAATATTGCTTACCACACCAGCAAAATCATCTTCTCCTTCAACTTTTACATTACTTGCATCTACTTTACCAATTGCCTCTTCCACTTTAGAAGCAAATACATTCTGTGGCATAATAACACATACTGTCATCGCAATTAATAGCACTAATAAGACTTTTTGTATTGTTTTCATAATAATTTCCTCCTTTTGATTTTATATATATTTTTAAATTTAATAACTTATAATAATTTTTTTCTAAGCGAACGCTCCTATAATAATATTAACAAATCCCATTGCTACTCTCCATATAACATATGCTCCAAATCCTATAGCCATACCCTTAAAGGCTTTTTTTAGATTATCTTTGGCTATTTTTCTCTGTCCTGGTGAAGAACCACTCATTATGTATCTAACACCTGTTATAGATAGTGAAACTGCTGATAAGCCAAATAATACAACGAGTAAAACCATATTTATACCTTTTATTATATTTGAAAAAAAGTTTAATATAGGGCTCGCTATTCCTGTTTTGTCTTCAACTGTTTCCCCGAAAAAATTTTGTACATCTCCAAAAGCATCTTGCACCCAAGTTTTTTCTTCGGGCACTGCATATACGAATTGAGTTGAACTTATTACAAATATTATCATCATTATTATTGAAAATACTATTTTTCTCATACTCAATCCTCCTTTTGCCAATTATAATCCTGTCATTACATTAAATACTGCTTTAACAATTGTGACACTTAAAAATAATAATACCATACCTATAACAACTCTTCTTCCTGAAGAAAATAGCTTTTCTCTTTCTTTTGCATTTCCTCCTTCTCCTAATCCTAAATCATTAGATAATCCTCCTCCTGCTGATAAAAGATTTTTAAATCCAAAAAATGCAATTGATATTACTGTTGCAAAGCCTCCTATTATTTGTATAACAGTTAATATTGGATTAATTACTGCTACTACGGCATTGCTTAATGGTGTAGCTACTGCATTAACTTCCTCTGAGCTTACCTCGTTTTTTAAAGGAGAAAACTCATCTAAGAATGTATTAGATCTTATGTCTGTATCAATTGTGTTTGCTGCTAAAATAGCATATTGAGTGCCTAGCATTAAAACAAATATCATTATTAAAATAATTTCTTTTATTATGTATTTTTTCATTTTAATCACCACACTCTTTTTTTTATTATAAATCTTTTTATTTTTTTTTGCAATATTTATTGACAAAATTCTACTTTTTATTCTGTAAATTTTAATCTGTTCTTCCATCTTGTTGTTCTTTTTGAATTTCTGGTTGTTCTTTAATATTTTCCATTTCCTTTATTTCTTTATATTCTTGTGCTACTTGGTATGCAATACGTGAGCCTGCTTCTTTTTGGGTTAATTTTTTTTCTTCATTTGCCTTTTTAAATATTTGAGCACCTTTTTCTAAAATAAATTCATTAGATAATTCTTCTTCATCTATTTCTTTATTTATAATTTGTTTTCTTAATTTCTTAGCAGCCTGTTTTGTTTCTTCTGCATTAGTCAAATTATTATTTTCAAAATTTAAGGTTGCAATAAAGTATAAAAATTCTTTTGGTGTTAATTTAACATCTAAATTTTGTAAAGCTGTTTCCATAGTATTAACATTTATATGATTCTTTGTAAATGCCTTCACATCTAATTCTTCTTTAAAGTGATTTTTATCTTTTTCCTTCTCTTTTTCATTTTTTTCTTTTTTCTTAGTTTTAGATTTTTCTTCTTTTTTTACTTTATTTTCTTTTTCATGTTCATTTTCGTTTTCTTTTTCCATTACTCCTATAAAACTATATCTTGTATCATGTTTGTTTTTTGATTTTAAGGCTTTATGTAACTCTGTAGCCAATACTTTTGACTTCTCTACTGATAAACCACCATTCTCTTGAAGTCTTTTTATACAATCTTCAATTGCTTTTCTCTCTTCTTTCCCATATATTTCTTTTATTTTTTCTTTATTTGCTTTATACTCTTTTATAAATTTAATACTATCACTATTTTCATACCAGCTTTTTCTTAATTCTTTTTCTACACTTTTTAATTGTTTTTGTAATGATTTATTTTTTGTATCTTCTATTTTAATTTTAGCTTGTGCTGCCGCAAATGCTTTATCAGCAAATTTTTTACTTTCTTTTGCACTTGCTAATCTTTTCTTTAAAGCTCTGTATTTTTTTCCTTCCTTGCTCCAAAAGAATATTCGACTATATCTCAACCTTTTAAAAAATGTATGTTTATTTCTCATCTTTCTCATTTTTTTGTTGATATTTTTTATTGTATCAGATGCTCTTTCTGATTTTTTTCTAGACCTCTCGCTTATTTCCCCAAGTTTTAGCTCCTTATCTACAGACTTTTCATATTTTTTATTTATGGCATCATATATTTCTAATTCTTCTGTTAACATTTCCGTATGTTTTAAATCTTCACGTATTTCTTCAATATTTTTGGTCTTTTTATTTATAAATCCAAAAATCCCCATATTTATCACCTCATCTTTTATTTTACCTCAAAATCATGGATTTGTCAAAGGTATATCATTTTTTTACATAAAATTGTAAAATTTGATAAAAATTTATAATTTATTTCTAAATCGATTACCAAAACTTTTTAACTAAAAAAATAATATGAAGCATACAAACTTCATATTACATTTTCATGGCGGAGAAAGAGGGGTTCGAACCCTCGCGCCGATCACTCGACCTAACAGTTTAGCAAACTGTCCCCTTCACCACTTGGGTATTTCTCCAATTATTTTTATAAAAAAATCGTAGAAGATTGTTTATGACAATATTTCTACGTTATAATAGTTTTGGCGGAGAGGGTGGGATTCGAACCCACGGTACGCTACAAACGCACGCCAATTTTCAAGACTGGTGCCATAAACCAACTCGACCACCTCTCCGTTTGATTAAACCTTGTCTATAATAACACAAATTCTAGCTTTTTGTCAATAGTAAAATTTGAAATTTTTTAATTTCTTTTCCATTTTAATTATACTTGTGGTATTAAAGTTTCTACCGGACAATAATTATCTGTTAATATTACTGTATCATCATCAAAATTCAAACTAATATTTTCTTCTATATCTAATGTATCATCTGTTGCCATAACCATAATATTTTGTTGTCTTTCATAGTCATATTTATCATTACATGGAACAATATATACATTTTTAAAAACTTGTTTTAATGTCTTAACTTCTGTTTTTAAAAATTTAGAATTTTCCCCATCTATAGATGATATTATATTAGTTAAATAAACTCCATTTTTATTTAATGATTCTTTTATTTTTTCTAATGCTTCTATTGTTGTTAGAGTTTTTTCTGGTGAATATCCCGAAAAAGCATCATTTAAAACAGCATCATATTTTTTTGTGTTTTGATTTAAATAGACTCTTCCATCTTCTATAATTAATCCCAATCTATTATTTTTTTCTAGATCAAATTCCTCTATTAATTTATCTAAATAAAAATATTTCTTTGCTATATCTAATACTTTTCCATCAATTTCAACTACATCCATATTTTTATCATGATATTGACTTATATAATATTTAGGGTAAGAATATCCTGCTCCTCCTATCATTAATGTATCATTTATATCTATATTTGCTTTAAACATTAAATCATAATATTTTGTATATTCATATACTAAATCATAGCATTTATCTTCATCAACATATATTGCTGATTCACTTCCTTGACCAATTCTAAGATATCTACATAAATCTCCATCTTGATCCCTGTTATATATATTTACTCTCCCATATTCTGTATCACATGAATACATAGCAGAAACATCATTTTCTAATACTTTAGCTCCTTGAACTTCATTATATTTAAAATATACACCAAATAATATTCCAGATACAACTATAGCTGTTAATGTATAAATTAGAATTTTCTTATTTTTTATTATATCTCCTAGAAAAAAGATTAATATAAAAACTATAATTGCCAATACAAATAAAATTTGACTACTTCCGAAACTAGGAATCAAAAAAAATCCTCCCATAAATGTTCCTGTTATTCCACCAAGTGTAGAAATGGCATATATGGTTCCAGAAGTTTTACCTACACTTTTTAAGTCTTTCATTTTTAATTTTATAACAATTGGTGAAATAACTCCAATTAATGTTGATGGAATAAAAAATAAAAAAATACTAGCTAAAATTGCACCTATTTTTATATTTGATGTTAATGATATAATTTCTCTTAATACTGATGTTTGTATTAATGGTATTACTAAAATAATCGCTCCTAAAATCAATAATATATATTTTAATAATTTCGTTTCTTCTTTTTTGTCAGCCGCAATTCCTCCTAAGTAATTTCCTAAACTATTGCTTAGTAAAATAATCCCAATTATACTTGTCCAAACTAAATTGCTATTACCGAAATATGGAGATAATAATCTTGATGCTATTAATTCTAATATCATATAAATTGCATCTACTATAAAAATTATAATCTCAAGTCTATATTTATATATAACTTTCATAATTTTTCTCCCTTTTATTTCTCTTTCATTGCTCTATTTATTGCTTCTTGCTCCTCTGGTGTTATTTTATATTTTGAAGTTCCGTTTTCAATAGGTTTTGCATATATATTTGACATATCTCTAGAATAAATACCATTAAATACTACTCCATTATTTTTTTCATCAAGCAAACATACTGCAAAACTTAAATCACTTCCTGTGTCTTTATATGCATTATACCTAACTATTCCTATCCTCTGTATACACTTTTCTGTTCTTTCATTTAGGTTTTGGCAGTATACTGATAATTTTCTTATTTCTTCTTCTGAAACAGCTACTCTATTCATATATTTATCTAAGTCTTCTTTTATATTTTTACCGTCTCCTAACTTTTCCATAAATATTTTATCTTTTTGATGAATATTTTTTATTCTTATATTACTTATAATTGAAGATATTAATAAAACTATATTTAATATAAATAATATTATTAAAAATATATCTGTATGTAAAAAATCCAATTTCTATCCTCCTGTTATATTCAAGTTTCTAAGGTTCTTCTCTTTTTATTAAACCTAATATTCTTTCTAAGTCGTCATTATTATTATATCTTATTATTATTTTTCCACTCCTTACTCCTGCGTCTATTTTTACTTTAGTTCCAAAAAAACCTTGAAAAGTATCTTCTATATCTTTATATACTACATCATATTTATTTGCTATATTTTTATGGTTTTTTTGATGATGAACTTTTTTCTCTATTACTCTTACAGGTTCTCCTCTTGCTATTAATCTTACTGCCAAATCGTATTGTTTTTGAGGATCTGGAATAGCAAGTAAAGCTTTACAATGACCTTCTGTAAGTTTTCCTTGTTTTGCAAATTCCAATACTGCTGGAGTTAAATTTAGCACTCTTACAGAATTTGCAATACTGCTTCTACCCTTTCCTAGAATTTTCCCTATCTCTTCTTGTGTCATATGGTAATCTTCCATTAAAGATTTTATTGCCATTGCTTTTTCATAAGCATTCAAATCTTCTCTTTGCATATTTTCTATTAAAGATATTTCTCTATTTTTTTTGGCATTATCTTCTCTAATTATTGCAGGTATTTCTTTTAATCCTGCTTTTTTAGCAGCTCTCCATCTTCTTTCCCCAGCAATTATTGCATAATATCCTTCTTTTTCTGTTACTACTATAGGCTGAATTAGTCCATACATTTTTATTGATTCTGCTAATTCTGATATTGATTCTTCATCAAAATTCTTTCTTGGCTGATCTCTATTTGGTTCTATATCCACTACCTTTAAATTTTTTAATATATCATTTTCTTTTTGTTGCTCTTCTTCTGCTACAGGCATTGAAAATAATGCATCTAATCCTTTTCCTAGTCCTGTCTTTTTTACCATTAGTACCACCCTTTCTTTCTTAATAATTTATCTTCTAAGTTTCGCTTTTTGTTCTTGATCATTTAACTTTAAAAATTCTTTTGTGAATTTTTCATAACTCCTTGCACCTTTAGATTTTGGATCGTAAACTGTTATAGGCATTCCGTAACTAGGTGCCTCACTGACTCTAACATTTCTTGGAATTACTGTTTTATATACTTTGTTTTGAAAAAATCTTTTAACTTCCCTAACAACTTGATTTGCAAGATTTGTTCTAATATCATACATTGTTAAAAGAGCTCCCTCAACATACAAATCTTTGTTTAGATGTTTTTTTACTAATTCCACAGTATTTAAAAGTTGTCCTAACCCCTCTAAGGCATAGTATTCACATTGTACAGGTATTAACACACTATCTGAAGCAGTAAATGCATTTAAAGTTATTAACCCTAAAGATGGTGGACAGTCTATTAGGATATAATCAAATCTATCTTTTATGCTATCTAATTTTTCTTTTAAACGTTTTTCTCTTGACATCATTGAAACAAGTTGCACTTCTGCACCTGCTAGATTAATATTTGACGGAGATATGCTTAGATTTTTAATTCCTGTTTCTTGAATTATATCTTCTGCTAATGTATCAGTTATTAATAAATCATAAGTAGAAAATTCACACTCTTTTTCAATTCCCAAACCACTTGTTGCATTTCCTTGAGGGTCTGTATCTATTAATAAAACTTTTTTTCCTCTTTTTGCTAAAATTGTACTTAAATTAACTGTTGTTGTTGTTTTTCCAACTCCACCTTTTTGATTTGCTACTGATATTATTTTTCCCACTTTGCTCCCTCCATTTTTTACATTTATGTAAACTCTTTTGTGTTTTTAATATATTTATAATATACAAATATTTTTTAGATGTCAATATAAAAATTTTATTTTTAATAAAAAATTTTTCGCCAAAAATAATTAGTTTACATATTTGTTTTACCATTCGACAAAATTCGACAAAATGTTCCACGGCTAATTTGGCTTGAAATATCAACGTTTGTTGCAATGTTCCACAAATAAGCACGGTAAATTTTTTACCGTGCTTGTCGATTTTTGTCGATTAAATTTTTAAAGGTTGCTTTGATGGTGTTCCAGATTTTCTAGGATATTTTTTAGGAGTATTTCTTATTTTTTCAATTATTATAATATTTCTTTTTATATCAGTTTCAGGTAACAAAAATTCTTCTTGTTTTCTTATATTACCTCCTAATTCTTTTATTGCAAATTTTGATTCTTCAAGTTCTTGTTCTATATTACTCCCCTTCATACAAATTATCTTACCTCCAACTTTAACTGTAGGAAGTAAATATTCTACTAATATATTTAATTTTGCTACAGCTCTTGATACAGCAATATCAAATTTTTCTCTATAAATTTTATTTTGACCAAATTCCTCTGCTCTAGAATGTATTGTTATTATATTTTTCAATTCTATTTTTTCTTTTACATCATTTAGAAAATTAATTCTTTTATTTAAAGAATCTACTAAAGTGAAATGGTTCTCTTTATTAATAATTGCAAGAGGCACTCCCGGAAACCCTGCTCCTGTACCTATATCAACTATATTCTCATCCTTTTTTAGATACTTTGCAATTGTTAATGAATCAACAAAATGCTTTAAAATAATACCTTTTTGATCTGTTATGGCTGTTAAATTAATTTTTTCATTCCACTCTATAAGTAATTCCATATATTTATAAAATTTATTTATTTCCTTATCACTTATTTTTACATTTATCTGTTCTAACCATCTTTTTAAATCTTTTTTAAAATCTTCATTCATTTTTATTCCCATTCCTTCTTAAAGATATAAATCTAGTTGAAAAATTTTAATTATTATTCAACCATATTCTCCTTATTTTTTATTTTGTAATTGTAAATATATTAAAAGCACATTTATATCAGCTGGTGAAACTCCAGAAATTCTTGATGCTTGTCCTATCGAAATTGGTTTTACCTTATTTAGTTTTTGTCTTGCTTCTAAACTTAATCCATTTATTTTTTCATAATCTATATCTTCTGAAAGTGCTTTCATTTCCATCTTTTTAAATTTCTTTACTTGCTCTTTTTCCATTTTTATATAACCTTCATATTTTACTTGAATCTCCACTTCTTCTTTTTCTTGTTTTGACAATTCAGGTCTTAAAGTATCTATTTCGTTTAAATCTTCATATGTTATTTCTGTTCTTTTTAACAATTCTGCGAGTTTTGAACCAGTTGATAATGGTGTGGTTCCCTTTCTTTTAAGAAAATCATTTACCTCCTCTGTAGGTTTTACCACTGTCTTTTTTAATCTTTCTATTTCTTTTTCTACATTTTCTTTCTTTTTTAAAAACTTCTGATACCTTTCTTCTGAAATTAGTCCAATTTCATATCCAATTTGAGTAAGTCTTAAGTCAGCATTATCTTGGCGTAATAAAAGTCTATATTCTGCTCTAGAGGTCATCATTCTATATGGCTCATTTGTTCCTTTTGTTACAATATCATCTATCAAAACACCTATATACCCTTGAGTTCTATCTAAAATAAGAGGTTCTTTTCCTTTTATTTTTAATGTACTATTGATTCCTGCAATCAGACCTTGACAAGCTGCTTCTTCGTAACCAGATGTCCCATTAGTTTGTCCTGCAAAAAATAACCCATCTATGTCTTTGTATTCTAAAGATAATTTTAATTTTGAAGGATCAATTGAATCATATTCGATTGCATATGCAGGTCTTGTAAATTCACAATGCTCTAATCCTGGAAGTGTCCTATACATTGCGATTTGAACATCTTCAGGAAGTGAAGAACTCATCCCCTGTATATACATCTCATCAGTGTCCATTCCTATTGGTTCTACAAAAACTTGATGTCTAGGTTTATCACTAAATCTAACAACTTTATCTTCAATTGATGGACAATACCTAGGACCTGTCCCTTCTATTTTTCCAGCAAACAATGGAGATCTATGTAAATTTTCTCTAATAATTTTATGAGTTTCTTCATTTGTATAAGTTAAATAACAATCTTGTTGCTCAAATTCTTTTACTTCATCATCTAATGAAAATGGTACTATATCATTATCCCCTTTTTGTACTTCCATCTTAGTAAAGTCAATGCTTTTTCTACTTATTCTAGCTGGTGTTCCTGTTTTAAATCTTATTAATTCTATTCCTAGATTTTCTAAACATTCTGATAATTTATTTGAAGGAAATACTCCATCTGGACCACTTTCTTTTGAATAGTCTCCAATAAATATTTTTCCTCTTAAATATGTACCTGTTGCTACAATAACAGACTTTACTTTATATATTGCTCCTACATCCGTCTCTATTGTATCTACTTTATTATCTTTTAAAGTAATATTAACTATTTCAGCTTGCTTTAATTCTAAATTTTCTTGTTTTTCTAAAGTGTGCTTCATTTCCATTTGATATCTTTTTCTGTCAGCTTGTGCTCTTAATGAATGTACTGCTGGTCCTTTTGAAGTATTTAACATTTTTATTTGTATCATTGTCTTGTCTATATTTTTCCCCATTTCTCCACCTAAACAATCAATTTCACGCACTAAGTGTCCTTTAGAACTTCCTCCTATATGTGGATTACATGGCATATTAGCAACAGCTTCTAAACTTATAGAAAATATTAGTGTTTTCATTCCCATTCTTGAAGCCGCTAATGCTGCCTCGCATCCAGCATGACCTGCTCCGATTACTGCTATGTCATATTCTCCTGCTAAATATTTCATATTATATAAAATACCTCCTTCTTATCTTTGTTGAAGTAAATTCGTATCTTGTACGAATTGATTTTCCAGTTTTTTCCAATTTTACGTGGAACAAGAACTTTTGTTTTGTCGTTTATGTCTTTAGCTTTAAAATCGATTTATTTGCATTTTTATTTTTTGTAATAAACTTTATCGCCTTGTCTATAAAAACCTTTTATTTTTGATTTTAAAGCTTTTTGATTAGATCATTTTCCTAAACAAAATCTAGAAAATATTTCATTAATAATTTCTTCACTTGCTTCTTCTCCTGTTATTTCTCCCAAATTGCTTAACATGTCTTTTAAACTTATTGCTATAATATCGATTGGCATATTTTTATTCAAACTTTCTTTTGCTTTATTTAGATTTGTAATTGCCTTTTTAATTAAATTTTTATGTCTTTCATTTGTAATTATAGTTTCATTTTCTAAATTAATTTCATTTAAATTAAATAATTCTGAGATTTTTTCATATAGAGAATCTATTCCCTTTTGTTTTAAAGCTGATATTTTTATAACATTTTTAAAATCTGATATTCCTTCTGTTTTTTCATTTACCTTTGTTTCTAAATCCATTTTATTTAATATAACAATTGTTTTTTTCGGATTTACAATATTTAAGATTTCATAATCTTCTTTAGTTAATTCTTTGCTAGAATCAATTATTAAAATAACTAAATCTGCTTCTTTCGCCATTTTACGCGATTTTTCAATTCCGATTTTTTCGATTTCATTTTTTGTATCTCTAATTCCTGCTGTATCTATTAATTTTAATGGGATTCCATTAATACTTACAAATTCTTCTATCGTATCACGTGTTGTTCCCTCATATTCAGTAACAATTGCTCTTTCTTCTTTCAAAATAGCATTTAATAGTGACGATTTTCCGGCATTTGGTCTTCCTACAATTGCTGTTTTTATACCTTCTTTTATAATTTTACCATTATCAAAAGATTTTTCTAAAGACTTTAATTTACTCAATATTATCTCCATCTTATTTCTTAAATCGTCTTCTAATATCTCTGGTGTATCATATTCCGGATAATCTATTGAAACTTCGATATTGGTCATCAAATCTAGAACATGATTCTTTATGTCTTTAATAGATTTTTTCAAATACCCTTCTAATTGCTTAACACCTTCTTTTACTTCCCTGTCTGTTTTTGCATTTATAATATCTATTACAGATTCCGCTTGTGATAAATCTATTCTTCCATTTAGAAATGCTCTTTTTGTAAATTCCCCTGGTTCAGCAAGTTCTGCTCCATTTTCCAAACAAAGCTCTAAAATATTACGCATAATCACATTTCCGCCATGTGAATTTATCTCACACATATCCTCTGTTGTATAACTTTTAGGACTTTTAAAATATGATACTAACACCTCATCAATAATTTTTCCATTATCCATAATATATCCATATTTTATTGTATAACCTTTTATATTTGTTATATCTTCTGGATTTTTTGCTTTAAATATTTTTTCCAAAACCTCAAAAGTATTTTCTCCACTTATTCTTATAATTCCAATTCCACCTATCCCGTGGAGCCGTAGATATTGAAGCTATCGTATTATTCATTTTATCACCCTTTCTTAAATTTAAACAAATCAGAAAGCTTTATATTTTGTGTAAAATCCATTCGTTTCTTTGACTTTCCTATTATATTAAAAAAGTCAAAATTCCATTAATCTTTTGAGATTAAAATCGGAACTTTGACTTCTGATTTTTATTACTTATTATTTTATTTTAAACTTATTACTATTCTTCTTCTTGGTTCTTCACCAATACTTACTGTCTTTACTGTCGAAGAATTTTGTAATGCCGAATGTATTATTTTTCTTTCATAAGCTTGCATAGGTTCTAATGTAACACTTTTCTTTGTTCTTGCTACTGTTTTTTCAATTTTATGAGCTAACTCTTGGAGTGTTTTTTCCCTTTTTGATTTATAATTTTCTATATCTAATAAAACTATTATCCTTTCATTAATGTCTTTACTTGCAACTGATGAAAGAATTGTTTGCAAAGCATATAAAGTTTCTCCTCTATACCCTATAAGCAAACCTGTTTGTGAACCTTCTATTTCAATTTCTAATCCATAATCATTTTTTTGAATTTTATATGTTAAGTCTTGTCCTATTTGACTTAGAAATTGATCTAAGAAGTCTTTTGCACTTTTTTCTGCTTTTTCTAAACTTTCTTGACTAACGATTTTCTTTTCTTTCTTTGGTTTTGGTGTGTTTTCACTATTTTCTTTTAATGTTAACTCAACTTTTACGACTCTTGGTGCTAAAATACTAAAAAAACTTCTTTTTTCTTCGTTTTCTAATACTTTTATATTTACTGCATTTCTAGATACATTAAGTTTTTTTAAACCATTTTCTATAGCTTCATTTGTCGTCTTTCCCTCTGAAATAATACTATTATTAGGCATTATTTTTTGCCTCCTCTTTATCATCTTTTAAAAATTTATTTAAAACTAATCTTTCTAGCATCATTAATATATTATTTACAAGCCAATATAATGCTAAACCTAAAGGAGCAATACATGCGATAGATATTGACATTAAAGGCATAAACCACATCATACTCTTGTTTGCATCTGCTATTGCATCATATTCTTTCTGAGTTTCTGTTTCTGTTCCATCACCCAAAAGATTTTTTTCTTTTTTATTTTTAGATGTCGTATTTGACGACATTCTAATAGATATAAATGATGAAATAACATATAGAATTGGAATTATTAAGGTCTTCCAATCTGTTAAATTTTCTGTTGGAACTTTACTTAAATCAATTCCTAAGAAATCCATGTTTATATATAAATCATCTACATAATCATATACATTAAAATCATTATCTTGATTTTCTGTATCACTATTTTCCGTATTTTCTTGCTCAGCTAATTCTTCTTGAGATTGCTCTTCACTTACGGAATTAGTATTTTTAAGATTATTTATATAATTTATTATTGCTATTTCTTGATAATTACTTGCACTTCCTTGTTCTTGTATAATTGCTTGTAAATTTTCTATAATCACTGGATCTACCTTATACATATATGTAAGTGGAGATCTAACTAAATAAAATACCGAAAGCAATAATATTAACTGTACAATGGCACTAAAACATCCTGAAAAAGGATTTAATTTTTCTCTTTTATATAAACTCATTATCTCTTGATTCAATTTTTCTGGATCATTTTTATATTTAAATTGAATCTGCTTCATTTCTTCATTAAGTTTTTGCGTCTTTTTCATTGTTTTTTGCTGCTTTATTGATATTGGTAACATTATCAACTTTACTAAAAAAGAAAACAATATAATTGCAAACCCAAAATTTCCAACTATTTTATACAGAAAATTTAAAATATATCCAAATAAGTTTGCAAAAAAAGATATCATATCTTACCTCCATTTCAAATTATACTTTTTATTTTAATGGGTCATACCCACCTTTTGAAAATGGATTGCATTTTAAAATTCTAACTACCCCTAATAAAAATCCTTTAAATGCCCCATATTTCTCGATTGCTTGCTTTGTATATTCAGAGCAAGTTGGATAATATTTACATTTAATATTTTTACTTTCTAACCATTGTGATATATTTCTTTGATACCAATTAATCATTTTTATCAATATTTTTTTCATTTATTCTCTAACCTATTTATAAGTTCTGATTTACTAAAAATTTCTATCATATCTTGTTTGATATTTTCAAAATTTATTGTATTCACGTCAAGTCCTTTATTTAGTAAAAATACTATATTATACCCTTTTGTAAGTTCATCTTCTAAATTTTTATAGCTTTCTCTAAGAAGTCGCTTGATTCTATTTCTTTGTACTGCTTTTCCGTAATTTAGTGCTTATAGCTAATCCCAAAAAATTTTTATTTTTTTTATTTGGGATTATATAAGCTTTTATATATTTTTCTTTATAGTACTTTCCCTTTGTCAAAACATATTTGAACTCATAGTTTTTTTTTAACATTTCTGTCTCTTTCATTACAAACCTCATCCTTTATCTAAATGATTCTTGATTTTTATATGCAAATATACAAAAATTTAACCATTTAAATTCTAATTTGTAACTATCTAATTAAGCTGTTAATTTTTTTCTTCCTTTTGCTCTTCTTGCCTTTAATACTCTTCTTCCAGCCTTAGTTGACATTCTTGCAAAAAAACCATGTACTTTTTTTGTTTGTCTTTTTTTTGGTTGAAAAGTTCTTTTCATTGCTAATTACACCTCCACTGTTTATGTTTTTATATTTTTACTTTATTTACAATACGTCTTAAATCAAAATCAAAAACGCAATCGATGGTATTATACTCTAAATAAAAAAAAAAGTCAATGAATTTTTATGATTTTTTTTAAAAGCCTAAG
>CALXCB010000009.1 GCA_944386695.1 uncultured Clostridia bacterium
AATTCTTATTGAATGTAATGATAAGGAATTATTGAAGTTTTCATACAGTGATCACTCCACTAACTGTGAATGGTAACCCTTATTTTTCTAAGCAACAAAAAAATAACAGATAATTTCTTATCTGCTACCTTGATTTTGGCTCCTCGTGCTGGAACTACTATTTGTCTTCAATTCCTCTGAAATCAAAGATTTTGATTTTTAATTTTTTCAATTTGGGTAAATTTTGGGTAATTAAATATACCCCCCTTCTTTCGCTATCTCGATTATTTCGTAAAAAATTCTTGTCTGACATATGTACTTTAAACTCTCTGATGATAAATTAAAAGAGAACTGTTAGTTCTCTTTTTTATTTTCTTTTTGTTGCTTCAACATTGCATTTACATTTATTGCTGGTAATATCACAGGTGCTACATTTGCAGATGAAGTATATGTTGATATTATCGCTCTAATATATGGATATAATATAGCAATAGCATTTGGTTCAAAATCTATATTCCCTTTATTTTCTGAAATATCAAAAAAACCTGTTATAGTTACTTCTATTTCAAATGGATAATTTTTTATTTCTGCATTTCCAAAAACCTTAGTATATAAGTTTATTATTAATTCATTTTCATTAATTTTTTTACTCTCTCTCACTTCAAAATCAACTTTTATTGGTTTGTTTTCTTTGTTTTGATAATTATGATTTCTTTTAAATTTAATTTCATCTACCACATATTTTTTGAATTTTAATATACTCTCATATTTCGCCATTTTATACCGCCTTTTCTAATATTTCTTCACTACTATTTTCTTGACTATTTTTCTTCTTTATTTTTAATTTACTCACAAATCTTGTCCATCTGGAATCTCTACTATGTACCCAGTAACTATTCTCTTCTAACTCTTTATTATAGTAATCTGCATCAATATCTAATTCCACTTCTTCCTGTATTTCTAATCCACATTCTATTAACTCTTTTTTTAATTCATCTTTATTTATGTCTTTAAATATTTCTTCTAATTTTTTATCAAATTCTTCTCCATCATATTCAAAAATATTCATTTTTACCTCCTAATAAAAAGAAATATATTTTATATTATTATATGTATTTTCTTCTACATTATTTACTATCCTAATATCATTTATTATATCTGGTTTCTTTATACAAAAAATTTCTCTTTGCATTTGTTTTGCTATATTTAATCCAGTCGTATTAATATTTTGCCCCATTATTTTTCTTATAGCATAAATGTCTTCCATATAACCTTTTTTATAAAAGTAGTTTAGAATAGCTCTATCTTTGTGTTTAGCATATTTATATTCTTCATCTTCTTCAAATTCTTTTTCAAATCTTTTGCAAATTTTTTCATATTTAGCAATATCATTTGCATCTTCTAAATCTAAAAAATTTGATTTTTTTAATTTTATTTTTGCCCCTACTATCTCATAATTTAATACATATTTTTTATAACTTAAATTTCTTCTTCTTTTATCTTTTGCCTTTTTTAGGTTCCATAAAACTGCATGTTGTTTTTCTCTAAAAAAATATACTCCTTTGCCTAGAAAATCTTCATTATCATCATCTGCTCCTGGTATAAACAATTGATTTTTTACAATTTTATTTGCACTTTCTTTATTAGTACCATGATATAACTCATATTCCAAATTGTCCACATTTTACTCCTAGTATACTATTTATATTATTTCTACTGTTAGGATAGTTTATACTAAAAATTTAAAAAAAGCAATTATTTTTTAAATTTTTTTATTTTTTTATTATATACCGAAATATTTTAAATTAAAAGTATTTTTTATATTATATTTTTATTACATTTTTGTTACAGTTATATTACATTTTAACACTGTTTATGTCATTTGTCAAATTATGTAAATCTATACTTCTATAATTCTATTATAACGCAAAAAAGAGGTAGTACAGATTTTAATCCATACTACCTCTTTTCTATTTGTAAACATTATTTCTCACATAAGCATATCTGCCCGTTTTTACAACATAAACATAATCTACAGTACTTGATACGTTTTTTATAATTCTTACTTGTGTTAATGCTAAATAAGTGTATCTTGTTCCACTTAAATTAGATTTAGAGTATAGATAAGTTCTAGTTTTTAATCTTTTATATGTTCCAGTTGTGTTTTTTACTCCCGTTATTACAGATTTATTTGTATTGAATGCCCCGACTGGACAATACGCATATCTGCCTGTTTTTACTACATATATATAGTCTACTGTATCACTTGCATGACTTATTACTTTTATTTGTGTTTTTGCTAGATAATTATATCTAGTTCCTGTTAAGTTTGAATTTGAATATAAAATAGTTGCACCTTTTAATCTGTAATAAGCTCCAACTGTTGTGCTATAAGATGTGCTAGTACTTGTTGTCGTAACTGCTGTAGATGATAAATAAGAACTGCTTACCCAGCCCTGTGTTGGACTTAAGATTTTGCTCCAATCTCCGTTTATTTCGGTTACTGTTACAGTTGTTCCTTTTTTCAATGAACTTATCACAGAACCGTTTGGTGAACTTCTTACATTTAGATTTAAACTTTGTGTTGCTACATATCTTGTATAGTTTACTGTATTTGTATTACTTGTATTAGTGTTTCCACTTCCGTTATCATTACTAAAAATCCAAAAATTTTTATAATTTGCATAAGTTTTAAAAGAACTTTCACTTACATATACTGAATTTCCACTTACTGTTACATTTGCATTTCTTCTTGATGCTGTATTAAATTTTCCGCGAGTACAAATATGGATCATAAACAGTTATTGTCCCATTATTATTTGCAACTAGAACTATATAATGTCCACCTGTTGTAAATAAACCACTTCCGACAAGAGGCAATTATATAATACTTACTATTTCCATTTTCATCTTTTTGTCTTAAATAACTCATAGCTGTATCAAAATTACTTGTAGTATTATATTCGTTAAAATTAAAATAATCAGCTATAAATGAATAATATGCCCATGCTGTTCCATTGTTTGCTGTTCTATATCCGATTGTCAACTGCTAAATTTGCCATGGTAGTTGGTAAAATAGCTCCTTTGGACGAACTTACAACTATTGCGGCCGAAGTTGGGCCGACAAGCACTTGATTTCATTGTCTGACTTGCATCTCCGACACTAGAATATATTACATTAGCCCATCTACTATCTGCTTGTGAATAGTAAGTCAATCCTTGATATGAACCTAAAAGAGATAGCCCATTCCCGGTGCTATCTCCGTCATAACTTATATTCTCTTGCTCTACAACTGCATCATTTTCCAAAGCTCCTTCATCTGTAATTTCTTGTTCTTCTTCTTCCGTACTCTCCGGAATTTCTTTGGTTGATAAATCTTCATTATTATTTATAGCTTCTATTGTCTCATTTACTATTTCTTTTGTTTCATCTGATAATGTTACATTTGTTGTATTTATATAATCTTGAACTTCATTTACTGCTTCTCCTACTATTTCTTCTGTACTTTTGTCTTTGTTCGTTTCATAAAAGCCAACTCCTGTAAGTATCCCTATGATTACAGCTAATATTGCTACAAAGATTTTCTTTTTATTCATTATATTTTCACTCCTTTCATTTTTTTGAAACCATTCTTTCAAGATTTTCTTCAATGAAAAACTTCAATTTTAAAATCTGATTCTTTTCTTCTTGTGTAAAATCTACACCATTTGTCTTACAATATTGAAAAGCTAAAAAACCGAATTGGTTCTCCTTCTTCGTTATTTAGAATGATATCATAAAATGATGCTACTTCTTGCTCTTTCTTCAATTGATAAGTTGACGGCATATTGTCTTTTATATCTTCTAAGTTGTTTACTTTCAATTCTTCTTTATCTAGTAACAATTGAACAAAATGCGGTATACAACTAAGCGGAACCGATTGAAGTTCTTTTTGATGTCCTTTTATGCCACTTCGCACAACTTCAAAAGAACATGATGTTTTAAGAGCACTACGCCCATTTGCGTAATGCCCTCCGATTATGAAAATCATATATTTGTACCCTATCTGCTTTTAAGTACTCTTTCACTTCTTCTAATCTATTTGTTATTTCAATATCAATATTACATTGATTTTTTATCTTTTTTGGTAATGTTTCTTCTATTTCTTTTTTAGATTTTATGATGTTATTTATAAGTGCTACAACTGCTGTTATTAATGCAGATAGACTAATTAATAGAGTCGTTATATTCTCCACCTTGTTCCTCCTAATCCGTTATTTTCATAAGAACTAATTTATAATAAAAAGTTGTTTCCGTTGCACTGTCTGATGTCACAGGGTTATTAATCCTTAAGTTTATTTTATCTTCTTCTAAATTTAAAGTTCTTTTTGCTACACCCCACAGCAAATCTGCAGAATCATTATAAACTCCTGCATAATTATATCCTTTACTTGTATATTTAATACCACAGCTTATCAGAACACAATTTTCAGCCGAAAAGCCGTTCTGGGTAATCTAATTGTATGCTTGCTGCAGAATTATTTTGTATGTTGACACTTCCTTCTATTAACTTAAAATTACTCTTTAATAACATTTTTTCATCTATTTCTTCTTTAGAATATATCTCTACTTTACATTTATTTGCTAAAAAGCCAAATACTTTTTCTAACATATTTTCACCTCAAATTTTTAATCAAAATATTCTGTAATAAGACCTCCGAATAGCATTTTTCCAGAGCAATTAATATTAGAATTGCTACTATTTTTAAATTGCACACTAAATGTTATTTTTAAATAACTTGACCCCTGCGATATAGTATCTATATAAATTAGTGTTCTGTACCAACCTGTTTCTTCATCAAGCACTAAAGATGAAGACGTAGCAGCAATTGTTCTTGCTGTATTTGTAGCTATATCATTATTGTTATAACTTCTACACGTAAAAGAGTATGTATAGTTGTCTAATGTGTCTTCATCTCCAGCTATGCCCACAGGTTTAAAATAAGCAACAAAGGCTATTTTATTTTTTTGAGGAGCATCTATTCTTCTTTTTAACTGCAAATATGCACAATTTTCAAATTGTGCACTTATTGATTTGTTAAATATTTTGTTAGTTGTGTCTATTGATAACGCAGTTAATAAATCCGAATGTGAAGAAATTCCTCCGCGGTACATCAATTTGATAGCCATCATTGTTATTCATAGTATCGTTATTTGTTCGATTTTCTGGTATGTGTTCAAGTTTACCCATATAATCTACATCAGGAGAAGATAAATATCTTGGAGATCCACCTTGCATATGATTGTCATATCTTATTATTTCAACGTCTTTGCTTACCGTCAAGAAACAATTCATTAAGTTTTCGCTGTCTTTTGTTAACTCGATTCCATAAAGTCCAACAGATAAATGAACTCTATTTTCCATGTTTTGCGTAGATACAAATTTATTAATTTTATTATTTGAAGAGCTTGACATATAAAAATCTGTACCATAAAAATTTAAACGAGTTAACCCTATGTCGTAGGATATGTTGTTATAACATATACAACCATATCCAGTTGTATTATTTTCAGTTGTTAATATATTTGTATTTGTTATACCTACACCTTCGATATGACCACCATGGAAAGATACCCTTGACCCTTCATAGCTTTCTATATCAATCAGACAACCATGAAAATCACAAGAGCAACCATATAAATGTAAGTCACAAGAATTATGAAGCTTAAAAGCAGTATATCCTAGTCCAAATACACATCTTTCAAAAGTTAGATTTTCCCCTGAATTATTCGCGTCTATATTTTCATTTCCAAAAACAAAATTATATCTATTTCTTTGTATATAGCAATTTTCAAACTTAGTGATGTATGTATTATTTGCATTTATTTTTAAACCGACTGTAAATTGATGTACTGAAATATTCTTCATTACGAATCTTGATACTCTTATATTATTTGCATTATATGTAGTGTCTCCGATTTCTAGTCCGATTGAATTTGTTTCGTTGTTTACATCGTAATACTGCGTCGTATTTGTATTAAGTTTTTGTAAAATTAATGTACCACAAGAACCGTCTACTACACCGCCTTGTATATAAGACTGATCATAATAAGAAATCAAACTGTTATACGTCAAAATTTGAGTATTTCCAGATGTAACGCGTAAACATGTGCCATCTACCTTTGATAAAAATAGAACTGCCCCGACAGGTTTTAGCTTTATATAAACCGGCATAGTTATTGTTGAAGTAATTATGTAAGAAGCACTAGTAATTTCTATCACATTATTATTAAAAGCTTTTGCATAGTTAAAATTTGCTGATAGCGCATTAATAGCATTTTGAATAGCAGATGTGTCATCTGTAATACCATCTCCTTTTGCCCCAAATTGCTTTAAATTAATTTCATTTTTTATAATTAATTGTGCTTTTAGTCCGTTATTTAATTCATGTATGCTACCATTGTCCGCTTCTAAAGTATTGTCATTTACTATCTTGTATAATCCGTTTTCCCCCGTCATTTGCAGAATAATATCCCAAAGTCTGACAAGTATCTCCTGCTTGCAAGCTTGTATCTGCTTTCATGTCTGCAACAGTGTTAAATACAATTGCTCCGGCTATCTCCTTTTTCTCCTTTTAAATTTGCAAAATCTGCTATTAATGCAGATACACTTCTATAGACAACAAAAAGCACCTCTGTTCCTTTCTCGGATAAAGGTGTTGTTAACGTTATAGAATTTGTTCCGTTTATTGTGTATTCATTTCGATTTAGTATTCTTCCTTCAACGTAAACCTCTAATAAGCTTCCCTCATTATATTGTGAAATTCCAATTTCTATATTACTTTCATTTTCTACTGTTGTTTTATATGTTTTTTCATATCTTTTGTAATAGTTTGTTAAATTAGTTTTTACTTTATTCCATTGTTCTTCTGTCAGATCGCCCGGTTTCATTAAGAAATCGCCATTTTCTTTTTTTGTTTGTATTTCTTCAATTAAATCATTACCTTCTTCTATCATTCCTCCGAGTTCGTTTTCTATTTGATTATTCATCGCTTCAATACTATCATGTATTGAATCTCTTACTTCTTCACCATATCTTGCCGACATTATCTTTTTTAAATACTCAGTAATCTTTGCCACTACGTATTACCTCCGTTCTCAGTGTTTTCAGTATCATCTCCACTGTTATCTTCACCATTTTTTTCTAAAGTTTCAACTCTTTGTACTAAATCTTCAAAATCTGTTTTCTTTGTAAAATTTTCATCTACCGCTTCTTCTAGTTCACTCACATCTGTTGTTTTCGCGTAAGTTTCTTCAACTTCTGTTTTATAATCATCAAATACTTTATTTGTTATATATCCGCTGTCTACTTTTTCGGATAAAATTGTAACATTGTTACTTACTGTTTGTACTTCTTGTCTTACTTCTTTTACACTTGTTACGGTATTGTTTACTGTTGCATTTAACTGTTTTTCCGCTTCTATCTGTTTTTGTGTAAAAGACTTAAATGTAGCACCGTAATGTCATTGTGCAGGATGATACTTTATCAAGTGTTAAATGTAATTTACTTAATAAAAATAATCTATCTAAACCGATGAGGCTTAGAAATAACTCTTACATACTCTCCAACTCGAAAAGCATCTATATTTACATCTAAATTGTGTAAATCTGCTGCACCTACTTCGATTGATACAGTTTTGTCTATTAATTCTTGTAATTTTGCTTGTGCTTTTGTCAATAAATTACTTGCTTCTGTTACATCTCCCCATTCATATGTTGCTTCTTTTACTCCAAATAACGCGACTGCTGCATCATCTTGTACATAGTCTAAACCGTTATTTACATCTTTTATCGTTAAATAATTTCCATCATCATCTTTAGCACCGTAATGGAACTAATCTAGTTACTACATCTTCTGTTTTTATGTATTGTGTAATGTCTAGTGCGTTTTTTCCAAATTCTATTGTTTGAGTTGATGTATTTTCATATTCTGCTAGATAATCTATAAATCTTGTACCGTCCTCATTTGCTCCTGTTTCAAAATGTCCCCCAAGTATATCTATTAGTTTATCGTCCATCTCTGTTTTTGTAGTCGGGTAATTTATATTTGCTCTTGTTATGTAATTGTTTGGGTCTGTTACTGTACATCTTCCTGCAGTAAACTTCTTTTCTTTATTTACTTTTGTGTTATGATTATTTACATATTGTTTGAATAGCGTTTCTACATCTCCTTGATAATCATACGGTCTTACTATACTATCATTTAAAAAAGAAAGCTCGCCGTTCACATTCGACTTGCTTTCTTTTATAAAAATCTATTGTTTCTGAATATGCTATTCCTCTAAACAACTCTGTATTCACCCATGAGTTCCCTACCCTATCTCTTTGATATACTTTTATTATTGAGAGTTTTTGCTGTAATGAGTTATATAAATCGTTCGACATCGGTATTTGAAACGATAAAGTTCCATTTTTGCCAACTTCTAAATCAAGAACTGGAGATAATACTATTCTTTTTTTTAATCTTACATCATATAGAATTTCATCATCACATAATATTTGATACATTATAGACTACCTCCTCGATACTCGATTGTGACTGTTCCATTACCGATAAACTTTAATACATTTTCTCCTTCACATATTTCGATATCTGCCGAATAACTTGCTCCAGACGGTAAATTATATGTCTGTTCATTAAAAATCACTTGAATTGGATTATCGCAAATAAATTTTGGAATAACTTTCTTTCTTCTACCATAAATTTTAACTTCTAGTTCTCCATCTACAATTAAATCTTTTGTTTCGTTTATTATTCCGTCTACAAAACTGAATGGATCCCATAGCCAATCTTCATTACTTGCATATAAATCGTATTTATATGGTTCTACATCACATTCAATAACTATAGTTCCGAGGCTTTTATTACTCTTAAATTGATTTACCTCTGCTATCCCTTTATAATAAAAACTTGAGTCTTCATCCAGTATGATTCTCTCAAAATCTTGACCGTGTAAACAATTAGCAATGTCACTTATTAAGCTCTTCCACAGTTTATATTTTTCTGTAGTTACAAAAGTAAGTGTAATAGTTCTATTTTTGTATTTCATATCTCCTGTAAGGCTTTTGGAAAAATTTAATTCCCCATCTGCCCCTGGCACATCCACTTTTTCCGTTTTTGGCTCCGGAAAGCCAATATCAGTTGTTGTAAGAATTAGCCCCCATTTTTCAAAAGTGTGTATATTATCAAACTTTACACCCCTCATATTAGCTTCCCCTCTCTTCTTTGTCTCTTATTTTTCTTAATTCTTCATTTATTTTTGGAGTATAATATGCAATTATTGTCCCATCCTCTGTTACAATTGGCTGTTTCATGATTTCTGCAAATTGCGGAAAATATGCAAGCAAAATGTCTATTAATTTTTGTATTAAACCTTCAATATTAACTGTCTTTTGTCTGTTTTGACCTTCTCCGTTTTTATAAGATCCAGAAATTTGATAAGCCGAAGGTCGAATATCTAAAGCACTATTTTTCCAAATTACATTTCTAATAACATTAGTTTCAGTATCACCAAAATTCAGTTCCTCTGCCACCTTTTGTGCTAATGTTCTGGTAGTTTTATATAATTTAGAACTACTCTTTTCAAGTGTTTTAGATAATCCTTCTACCATATCTGGCATCCAGGTCTCATAGTCTCTTAGTGGACCTTCGTCGGGTCTTGAAAAGTGTAAGAAGCTTTTAACTTTATCTGCTACCCCAGATACAGCACTTCCTAAAGAACCCAACATATTTTTAATCCCATTAATAAAACCTTGCATCATGTCTTTACCCCATTCTACGGCTTTTCCGAGGTAAACTTTTAAGTACGCCCCAAATTGTTTCTATAATCTGTCCTGCAGTTGATATTAGACTCGGAAAATTCTCAATAATCCCTGACGCAAGTTTAACTATCAACTCCCAGCCAGCCGAAACAAGTTTTGGTGCATTGTTTATAATTGCTGTAAGTAGTTTTTCAATGATAACTGGTGCTTTTTCTAATAGAATTGGAATCGCATTTATTAAACCTTGAGCTAATCCAATAATTAAATTGATTCCGGCATCAACTAGCTTATCAACATTTTCTAGTAAACCAAGCACTAATGTTAATACAAGTTCTAGTGCCTTCGGTACAAGCGCTGGTAATTGCTGAGATACCCCAGTAATCAAAGATGCAACTATTTGTATGCCACCCTGAATAAGACTAGGTAAATTAGCTATTATTACATTTAGTAAAGTTTGTATCAGTTGAGACCCTTGCTGTATTAGTTCTGGAATTTTTGAAGTAATACCATTTACCAAATTAGTTATAATTGAAGGCCCTTTTTCTATAGCTACCTGTGCTATTTGATTGATTTGATCGCCGAAACTGACTTTGTAATAGTCCTAATCCTGCCAAAATAAGTCCAATAATAGGTGCTATGCTAAAAGCACTCCTGAAAACGGGCATAAAATTTCCTAATAATGAATTTGTCCTTCCTAAAAATCCGCTAAAGGCTCCACTAATTTTATTAAGTGCAGACGTAATGCGTGGAAATTTCTCACTTAGAGCATTCGGAATCCCTCCAATTGCTCCAGATATCTTTGATATTGATCCCGATATTTTAGGAAATGCTTGGCTAAAACTTTCTCCTATGTTAAATTTTACTAATTGTGCAAATAAACTTGTACTTACAGCTGTTTTATCTATTAGAGTCTTAACGGGTGCCAAATATTTTGAAAATCCTGATATTTTTTGATTTACATCTCCTAGTATTTTTATACCTTTGCTTAGTCCAGAAAAAGCATTTCCAATTCCTTCTACCCCTTTTCCAGTTATTGTTAATATTGGTCCTGCGGCTGCTAATCCTGCAATTATTTTAGCTATTCTTTCTAGATTTTCAGGGCTTGTACTATTTAAAGTGTTATTAAAATTATCCAAGGCCGTTTTTATTGTACTTAATCCACTTTTTATCCAGTCGCTAACAAATGAAAATTTCTCTCCTACATTTTCTAAAACCGAACCTAATGTTGATACCACCTCTTTTAGTTTTTCGTAATTTTCCATTTGTCCCTTATTTATGTTCATACCTAGTAAGTTCAATGCAAAGGATCTAAAGCTTGAATTTAAACTGTCAATTGCACCTGTCAAAGTACTAGATTTTCCAGCAAGAGCTAACCCAGCCATGCTAAATTCTTCCATTCCTTCCACATTACCAGCTAGTACATCCATTAAGTATTCAAAATCCTTACTTGTTAATTCTCCTGCAGATGCCATTTCCTTAATTGCATCAGTATTTGTTTTATATTTAGCAGCAAGTATGTCATAAACTCTAATGCCAGATGTAAGCATCTGATTTAAATCTTCTGTATAAAGTGTTGTCTGTATAGACATTTTCCCAAACATTTCTGCCATTGCTTGTACATCAGCACCACTTTTTCCCATACCAGACATTGCATCTGTTGCAATTTGTACATATTTAGCCGTGTTGTTTGCATCAACTCCCATTGCTATTAATGTTTGTCCAGCCCCTACTATATACTCTTGTGCATATCTTGAACCTTTAGCAATATTTAAAAGAGATTCATACATTTGATCTGCACCAGTTGAGCCAAGTTTTCTTTCAAATATTGCTCTGGCACTTTCATATACGCTAATAAAGTTATTAGCTTTTACTGCAGCTGCAGTTAAAACACCTGTAACACTTAAAGTTACTTTATTACAAATGCTACCTACACTTTGCATCGTCTTTCCAGTGCTGACAAAAAAGCTTCCTGTTTTTTCTAAAGCTGTTGCCATTGATGCTGCTAATTTTTTTCCTTTGTTTGTAGTATCATCTAACGCTTTGTTTGCATCCTTATTGTTTATCGCAACTGTTCCAAAAATTTGAAATAATTCTTTAAGCATTATCTCACCTCCCTGTCATTTGGAGGTTTAAATCCTCTTAATATATCTTCTGATTTTGCTATTATCTCTTTCGATTTTTTTGCAGAGATTATTTGCATTTTCGGATTATACGTTTTAGCTTTTAATACTTCCTTTTTCCAATCTTCAAATGATTTTTCATTAAATATGGCCGTTGCTACATATATCTCCCATAACTTTTCTTCATCTTGCTTTTTTAAAAGCATATCTACAAATTCTATTAATTTTGAATTTTCGATAGCTAAATCAAAAAAATATGGATTTTGATATCTTTTAAATACCAAATCCATAAATTCTAGTTCTCCTATTTCATTAATTTTGAAACAGCCTTTGTAAAACCCTCGAATTCTGGTTTTGTTATGAAGTCATATATTAGATTAAAATATATGTCTAAATCCATATTTTCCACTTCTTCTACTTCTAATCCTGCCACTCCTGCCAGCAACTTATTTATATCGCCAATTGCATTATCTACTGCATCTAATAAAATTGGTATCGCATCAAATATTAGGGCTCCACCTATTTTCATAAGTTCGTTTGTATTATTCTCTTCTGTTTCTTCATTTTCAACATTCTCATCATCTGATACAGTTTTAATCTTATTAGAAACTATATCCATTAAATTTGATTCTTGTATCGATTCTTTCAACTTTTTTAAATCTATTTTCTTTAGTACTTTTATCATTGGACTTATATCTTTTGAGTTTAATTTTCTTAAAATGTATGGCTTGTTTTCAACCTGAGATGTAGTTTCTTCTACCACTCCATCTCTTTCTAGTAAGTCTGTTATTTTTGTTTCTTGCTCAGTATTACTCATCTGTTAGTCCTCCTTCCGCATCTGTTTCTGTTTCATTCGACAATTCACTTACATCATTATTTGTTTCTTCGGTTGACTCTGCTGCTTGAGGATAGTAAATATAATATGGTAAATGTTCTAAATCATCTTGTTCAAATGAAGCTGTACATTCAACAGTTGCTGTAAATACAGAAACTTCTTTATTTTTTGGTTCTAACTCTAAAGCACCTTCTATAATTCCATTTTCAAATATTATAATTACTTGTTCTCCAGATGTTAATGTACCAACAAATGCGATATTTTCGAAATAGTCATCCTCTCCAATATCTCTTTTTGACTTGTATATTTTATAACCTGGAACTTTTTTTGTTGTATCTTCTTCCATATGTAACACTTCAGCCAAATGACTTTCCTTTATTTCAAGAAGATTTATCTCCATGTTTGCAGTTTCACCGACTTTTTTTTCCAACCCTTTTACTTTTACTGTTGCTCCGTCAACTTCAATTGTCAGATATTCTGGAGTAATTGAAACTTTTCCTCCTCCTTGTGTAGCACCTAATATAGTTCCAATCCAGCCAGTCCCTTCTTCATATTTTAAGTCCTTATAATATGCTCCAGCACCTAGCAGAATTTCTTTAGGTGTTCCTTGCGTTATACCATGAGTTTTTAATTTATTCATGCTAAAACCTCCCATTCTTTAAAATCAATATTTATTTGGATTCTTTTAATCTCTTGGTCCTGTGAGTTGCTTATGATTTGCCCATCAGCAGAACCCAAATAAACAGTTGTGTTACCAACTGTTTTTCTAAAATCTATAAATTTTTTAATTATTTTCTCTTTTTCAGCTTCCAATAAACTTATATCTTTTCTTGCAAAACCGTCTAATATTAAAATACCTGATTTACACCCTGTTTCATAGATATTTTCAGATTCCACATAGGTGTATACCCAATAGCTATCTGGTATTTTTCCGGTCCAATTTTCAAATTCTGCTTTTATATCCATATTTCTTAATTCTTCACCCAATATTCCTAAACACTTCATTTTCCTAACTCCTTAAATATTGTTTCTGCACGTTTTAATGCTTTAGGTTTTACGGTTTCAAATGCTTTTGTTAGAGCTCTATTTGGTTTTTTACCATCTGTCTTGTAGTAAGCCACACCGTTTTTTCCATATACTATTTCAACTTTACCGTTATAAGTCGGTTTTTTATGTCCTAATACTTTTTCAACTGGTACATACCACGGAGTTTTTCTTCCATCTCCATTTACAGCGTATTCTCCGGTTCCAAATTCCTCCCATACAGCATTCTCATCTGGATTTCCTATATAAGCTTCGCCCTTTTCGCTATCTGTATAATGCTGCCAGTCTCTTTTTGTATTTCCTGTGTCTGTTCTTGTGTTTCTTTTTACTTGTGCTTCCAATTCGCTTGCTATTTCTTCTAACCATGCTAAGCTTTTTTGGTTTATTTCTTGTTTTATTTGGATATTCTTATCGTTAAACTGCACATTTGCCATTACTGACCACCAACTTTCTTTAAATAAATTTCAAGTTGCTCATGTAGTTCCATTGGATCATCTATATATTTAATATCATATTCTACTCCTTTTACCACAGCTTTTGCTTTTTCTATATCTATATCTGTTATACCTTCTATATAATCGCATATAAAAATATGAGTTGAATCCTCTATTTTGGCCTTATAATCATACTTTGAATCACCAGTAGATAAATCAATCCATCCGAATAAAGATGCAGTATCTATAAATTCTGTTATTCTTTTTCCATTTTCATCGAAGTTTTCTTTCTGTGTATCTATTACTTTTATAATTAATTCTGTATCTCCACCAATCATATTAGAACCTCGCTTTTATATAGTCTTCTAAAAAGCCTAGCAAAGAAGCAGGATAACCTTTAAGACTGTTGTTTTTATCCATATCAAAATATGTTACACTATGCCTTGAAATAGTTTCAGATTTTATACCCACTTTGTTTCGTAGCCCTAAATCCCATTTAAGCATATTTATAACGCCCTCTTGAATGTCTTCGGTATATACAACTTTTGTTACCATTATGTGCTCACAATCAAACAATTGAATATCATCATCAATAGTTATAACTCCTTGATTTATTTCTTTTATCGTGTAAACCCCGTTATTTAAGCTGTGTGATATTTCAATATTATCGTTTTCAAGAAAATACGGATAGGAATTTATACAAATTTGACCTTCCTGTATTTTTCCATAAGTTCTGATTTTGACATCCATAAATTTGTTATTTGTATATTTTCTAATTGATTTTTCTATTGCCTTTAATTTTCTAATCAATTTTTCATCTGATATGTTTTTCAGCTTTTCGGCTAATTCTTTTTCTTCTTTTAATGTCTGTATGTTAACAATCATATTTGCTGCCTCCTTTTTCTAAAAAAGAAGTCAGCAAGTATTACTCGCTAACTTCTTCAACTTTATATCCACGTTCTTTAAACCAGCTTAACACCCATCCTGGTTTTACTTCTGCTTTTCCATAAGCAAATTGAACTCCGGCTACTTCCCCATTAAAATTTTTTACTGGGGTATGTACGATATATTTTTTATTTGTTACCTTTTTTGTTTCAGTTAAATTAGTTTCTTTTTTCTCTTCTCCATTCTTAGTCTCTATCGTTTTATCCTCTTTATTTTCAGAAGTTGTTGGAATTACTGTTTTTTCCATTTTCTCGTCATATTCTGCTAATGCCTTTTTCACTTCTTCATCAACATATAATTTTGTTTGTGCCGCGTTTAACTTATCAGACTTTGCTTTTTTTGTAGCTTCGTCTGTAACTTTACTTATCAAATCAGCTCTCTCATCCATATAGCATCAATCCTCCTATTATAATATTTTTATATTTCTTAAAACTCCTGCACCATGTGTATCTTTTAATGCTACAGCAGCTACCATTTCTACTTCTCCGGTTTTAACTGCTCCTGGTGTTGTAAAATCTGGTAAATATGTATCAATTGCCTTATCTCCAGTTATTGTTACACCACAGAAACCTTTATCAATGTCAAATTTAGCAGCGTAAATGTCTGTTAATCCTGTTACAGTTGTTCCTGGATCTTCTTCCTCTTCATCAGCCCCAAATACTCTTGATTTTACACCAATTATTGGTTCTTCTGTTACTGTTGGATTATCAGCATCTCCACTTACATCGTATTTATTTTTTAAATCAATTAATCTTACCTTTCCTTCTCCAATTGATGTAATTGTTCTTCCAAATGCTTCTTCGCTTTCTGTCTTATATCCTAGTATTCTTGCAACTGTTTGTATTTTTGTTTTCATTCCTTCGTTTACAAGTAAAGCAGTTGCTCCTGTGCTGTTTATTAATTTTAATAGCATTTCGTAAAACTCATCTGCATTTGCTTTTACTTTTTCTATTGTAGATAAATCTATATAATTATCTGTATTATACTCTGTAGATGTACCTACCAAAAACTTATCTAATCCATCAAATGCTAAACTATTTGATGCACTATCTCCATTTATCATAGTATCATGGAATAGTCCAACCGCTGATTTTATTTTTTCAGATAGTTGCCTATCCATGTTTTCTAGTTTACCTTCGATGGACTTAATTACTCTATCTATTTGGAAACTACCACCGAAAATCTTAAGTTTTACACTTAAATCCTTGATAGTAGCTTCACTTGGTGTATATTCGCTTCCAATTGCTCTAAAAGCTGATTTAGATGGAGCTTTTGTTTGTGTATATCCATACACCAATGTACTTCCTTTTCCATTCGGAGATACTGCATTATCAAATGGTAATAATTCTAATATCTCACTCTCCCTAATAAATGTTTCAATGACTTTTTCATATACTTTGTCATCTTGACCTACTGTTAAATCTTGTAATCTTAACATATTAAATTCCTCCCTTTTTATAAATCTTCATTAGGCATATACTTATCCTTTAGAGCTTCTAACATTGTAGCTGGTTCTTTATTTCCTCCTGTTTCTTGGCTCTTTTCGCCGCCTAATTTTTTTACATCAACTAATGTTTGTGATTCGTCTTCAAAATTTCCTTTGTATGTCTTTTTTATTTCATCAATTTTGAAGTCTTTTAAATTGCCTTTTTCATCAATTTCGATTTTTTTGTCTTTATCTGATTTAATTTTAAAAATCAGATAATCGATGTCATCTTTTTTAGCTTTATTTGCTAATAGTTCGAATTTTAACGCATTTTCAATATCTTTTTCGTGTTGTTCTTCTTTCATTTGTGCTATTTCTGTTTCATATTCATTTATCTTTGTTTGTAAATCTTCATTTCCTTCATTGCTTTTTTGTAATTGATCAATAAGCTCATTTGCTTTTGTAAGTTCTCCCTCTTTTGCTGTAAAATCATCTTTTAGTTTTGAATATCTTAAATCAATGTTTTCTTCTCCTGATGTATAAATTTTTTTATTTGTCATTCCTTCTAAAATTGCTTTAATTTGTTCATCAGTATATCCCAATTCTTTTAGTAATTCTTCCATTATAAAAGTCCTCCTTAATACGTTTTTTACGTGTTCGACACGTTTAAGTTACTTTGTTTTACATCTAACTTTTAAAGATGTGGTTTATAGTTCTTTAACGTCTGCTATAAAAAGACAATAAAAAATAGACGTCTGCTAAACGTCCAATATTAATAACTTTATTAGATTATTACAAAAGAGCTATGGAAACATAGCTCTTCGACTCTGGATATATGGTAAGCATTCCATAAGCTTACATCTCTCAGGCTTTCACCTTGTCTGCCATCGGCGTGTAGTCGGCACAATATTTTACCACCACATATATCCCTGTAAATATATCAAGGCTGTGTTGCCACAGCCTTTTTAATGCTGGTTATTTGGTAGGCGTGCCCTTCTCCTACATCTACTCGGGTTTCCCCTGTCTTGCCATCGGCGTGTGGTCGACACGAAATTTACCACCTCAAATAACCTTTACCTATTCTATGTTTATTATACTACTTTTATTCATTTTTGTCTAGTTTTTCCCATATGATTTTTTTGTTTCTTAGCATTTGGTTATAGGTTTTGGTCTTCACTTTCCATAAAGTTAATATGGAGTTTTGTTTTTCTTTTAGAGACCCATTTGTATTTAATCTTACTACAATTTGTATATTTTTCTGCTCATCTTGGATTGTTTTCATGAGTAAGATTGTATCTAAATTCTTGTTATCGTCTAAAATATAATCAGGATCCTCTATTATTGTATTTATGTATTTACCGTATTTTTCATAATCTCCTGGATGATGCTCTTTTATATGATACATTCTTTCATCTGTTAAAATAACTTCATCAGTCACTATTGCATCCTTATACTTTCCTAATCTATTTTTATCTAATTTTCCAACATATTGCACGTTTTTTATTCCCTCTTTATCTATTTTTGCCATTGTATCATAATTTTCATAAAAATTAAAGTATTTTTGCTTAAATTCCTGATAATCTTTGACATTCTTAAACTCGACTATGTCCCCATCAATACTTTTAGTGAAATTTGTCTCATCTTCTATAGCCCATCTTGCCCTTTCTAAAAGACAGCATCGGCAATTTATATCTTCCTCTGCAATTCCAAAACCATGTGGGTACATGGCTTGTTTCCCATCTATTTCAAATTCTTCTTCCATTTCTCTTATTTGTCCATCTAGTCTTGCATGAGTCATTCTGGTTCTTGAATCCATAGTGCTATCCCATTGTTTTACAACATCTGCCCCGTTTGATTTTGCTCTTTGCATAACTTCAAACTTCGATTCACTTTGTACTCTTCCTCCTTCGGTTCTTGCTATTCTATATGATTTTTTTAAATCTGCTTCGCTATTTAATGTTATTTTCTTTGCTATATCAGAGTATGTACTCCCTCCACTTATGCCTCTTGTTATTTCTCCCTTTATTGTCTTTTTTAGTTTTTCTGCATTTTTATATAAAGTTTTTGACAGCTGGAAATCTTCCGTCTTTTTTAAAATGCTTTTTATTATTGTATCTTGATTTAAAGGCATAACAAAAGGAACTCCTTCTTTTTGCATATTATAAAGAGTTCCTACAAATCCGTCTTGATATGTTGCTTTTAAATAATCACTTATACTATTAAAGTTTTTAGTACTTAATAAATCTATATTTGCTTGCAATTGTCTTTCAAGATTTTCTTGATATTGTTTTTGATATATTTTCGACTGTGTCATTTCGTCACTCATTAAGTTTTGTATCCTTAGCTTTACATCTTTTAAAGCTTCCACATAATTTTGTTTTAGTTCTTCTAATACCTGCTTTTCATTCTTTAAAAGCTGTTTTTCAACTTCTTTTTGGTATTTATTCAGTTTCACCACCTGCTTTAAATCCAATTTGCTTAGATTTATCTTTTTCTAACACATAATGCTCGTGTTTTGTTTCCACCTCAACCCTTACATAGCTATAGTCAATAGTTTCTAAAATCTTATCTATTTTGTCAATTGCTTTTGTAAAATTACTCATTTACCACTCCTGCATTTTCCAAAGCTTTACTTGCTTGGTCTAAATCTATTTTATTAACTTCTATTTTATCTTTTAGTTCTTCATAATCCAGGTCTAATATGTTGCATAGCTCTTGTACAATTGTTTCATCATCTAGCTTAGTTGCTGCATCTAGTACAATATTTATTTCAATTTGTTTAGTTTCTGCTTTGTATTTTTCTATTTCTGCATTATCTTTTTCATTTGTTGGGATTTCTCGTTCTAAGCAAATTTCGACATCTTTCATAGTGTAATTAGTGTCATGTGTTTCATTTATTTCATCCAGAGCTATCTGTATCATTTCTTTTAAAAAACTCCTGAGATATTTTTCTAATTTGTTACATTTTAGCTCTAACAAGGTATATCTTGACTTAATTACAATATTTGTTATGTTTCCATCTCCAGTTTGACTAGCATTGAAACCCATTCCAAATTTGTAAATATTTTTTTCATCAATCTCCATTTTTGTTTTTCTGGCTTCATATGGAATATCAATCGTTTTTATATCAACATCTCCATTTTCACCAACACCAATCATCTTTTTTGTTTTTATATTTCTCTGCATTTGATCCAGATCATTTCCTTTAAAGCCTTTTACCACATACAACGCATCCGCAACATCCTGTAAATTGTTTGACAAACCACAATTCATTAAATCATAATCATCTATTAATTTTTTTATAGGTTTTAGTCCACTAACACTTTTCTTATTGTTATTTAATCGAAAAAATGGTATATATCCATATCCAGGTTCAGATGGTTTGTATAGTAATTCCCCATCTTTTTTATAAACTTTATGTGGTCTAGGGTTAATTGGCTCGTTTTTATCAAGTTCTATTGGCCCTGTTGTTCCTACTTTTATGTAAAAATATCTAAAATCTTTATCCCAAACCTCAATTTTGATAATTGGATTTCTCTTTTCATCTATTCTATCTACGTAGTAATAAATCATATGACTGGTGCTATCTTCGCTTTCTTCTTCTCTTACTTCTATTACTCCTAAACAATCAGCATTCTTATATCTTGTTTTATTATCAGCTGCTAGATATCCATACATATAGCTCCAGCCTTTTATTACTGTCCCTTCGCATGTATCAGATAATTCTGATTTAAAGTCGTCGTTGAATCTATCTCTTAATTCTTCATCTAATACTTTATCATTTTCGTTTTTAGCTTTGATTGCAAATTTACTTAATAAATATTGTACCTCCTGATCAACTAGTTCGGTAAAAAATGCGTGGCTTATTTTTATGTTACTTCTAGTTGTATCTTCTACTAATTCTTCATTGATATTGTAATAAAAAATTCTATAATTTAGAATATCATGTTCTGCCTCATAATACTTTTGCCCGATTCTCGCTTTTCTTTTTTCTCTTGAATTTCTATCTATTTTTATCATTTTTTCAATTTCGTCAATTGTTAGCATTCTTTACCTCCTAATACAACCAATTATCTCCTGTCACTTTTCTAATCAAACTGCTTGCACTGTCTGGACTATCATCATGTGTTGCATTTTCGTTATAATCTAATATTTCATTTATGTATTCTGGGTCTGTTTCTTCCAAGAATCTAATATTTTTCCAGTATTTCCTTAAATATGTTGATATTTTAATATATTTATTCATGTGCTCATTATAATCATCAACTGTTAATCCACAATCAATTAAATTTTGAGCTACATAACCTTTGTCCGCATTTCTTTCCACCGCTATACTTCCTAATCTGTAATAATCCATAAAATAAAGTATTTCTGTTATGCAATCATCGATATGTTTATCCCATCTTTTACCAAAGATTACAAACATATTTCCAATTTGCTTTAGTGCAGTAAAAGCTGTTCCATCTTCTCCACCAAATGCAGCATCAACATGTGCGATTCCCTCATAAAGAAGATCTGGTGTACTGTCTAGTATAAATTCTGGATTCGTAAACATTGCATCGCCATCAGCAATATGCTTTAACTCATAATTTGCTGCAAAAAGTGACGGGGTCATGCTTTGTCTTAACTCTTCTATTTTTGCTCTACTAATCAGTCCCGTACTATAACAATCATAAACGTGTTTATTAGGCATGCTGGTTATTGCATCATCTTTATGCCAAGGAGTTCCAGCATTAAAAAATCTACCGCCTCTATTTTTAACATTCTGTAGCTCCATATATGATGTTTTAATTAATTCACGTTCTGCTTTGCTTATTCTGTCCTTTAGATTTACAATATCATCCGTTATTACTAAATCTCCATGTTTTCCAGTTATTGATGTCTTAATTCCTAGCCCCAATAATTGTGAAACACCTCTTGTGGTAGTTTTTAAATTTGTATCAAGCTCCTGGGCATTGTCTACTGTTAAGACTAGATCTTTACCGTAAATTTTGCGAACTAGATGCCCAATTACATCACTTTTTAAAATTTTACTCACTTGTACTACAATTTCTTTTACATCATCATCTGTTTTTCTAAAAAAATCTATTGCTAGATTAGGTTTCAAGATCATTAAGTTTGCTATTGCTAAAGACAAACAAGTTGTTTTATAGCTTCCGCCTATGAGCCAGTAGTGTTTCATCTTGCTTAGAAAACATCATCAATTTAAGCCAGCCGTTGTGCAAATCTGTTAAATCTGTAAAACCTAACCAATGCCCCATTTTTACGGGCTCATCAATTATTAAATCTAAATATCTTTTAGCCTCATTTGTCATCGTTAGCTGCTCTTTCATTTACATACTTGTCTATTTCTTCTGCTATTTCGCCTGTTGATTTTGATAATTCTAATTTATCTTTAAACATACCAAGATGCCTTCCTAAAAGTTCTAAAGCTTGCATTTTATTTGCCATGCTGATTTCAATTCCATTTTTCCCTTCTTTAATCCCAACAATAGCTTTTTTTACTTTCTCGTCTAGTTCATCGG
The DNA here is from genome assembly GCA_944386695.1 of uncultured Clostridia bacterium. GTDB lineage: Bacteria > Bacillota > Clostridia > TANB77 > CAG-508 > CAG-269. The sequence continues at coordinate 22,111 of CALXCB010000009.1, forward strand.
TTTCATCTATTCTGACAAAACCATCTTTTACTCTTGCAAAATCTGTTGCATTTGAAAAGGCAATTGCAGCTAACTCATTTATCACCATATCTTGCGTTACTTCAGTACGTTTTTGGCGTTTTTCTTGTGCTCTCTCTATGTATTCTTTCAATTCAGGTTTTTTCAAGTTTTCTTCACCGGATTGAATATGCTGTTTTTTTTGAATAACCTGCTCTAATCGCTGCTTGTGTGGCATTTAAATCAATTAAATACTCATCACAAAACAATTTTTGTCTTTTATTCATCTGCCACGCCTCCTTTTTATCTAGTATCCTAAAATTGAATATTTACTAAGTCTTTTATGATTTTTTAAATAATCTATTGCACTTAAATATTTCATTCCTTTTTGTTCTTTTCCTAATTCTACCCTTTTTATATATTCCTCTGCTGTTTCATTTGTCCATTTTCTTTTCATTGAAACTTCCTCCATTTCTTGTAAACACTATGTAAAGGATACAGAAACAAAACCCATTTTCCTGTATCCTTTACATAGTGTTTACAACACAAAAAATAGCTTGCCTATTTAGACAAACTATTTCAAAACTTATTTTTTGACTTCTATTAAATTTTTCGTTTTTTGCTATTATATATATTAGCATATTTTAAAGGGGACATTCAAGGACATTAGGGGACATATTTTTATAAATTCGCATATTTTTCTATTGCTTCTTGATGCACTCTTTTCGTATGTCTATAACTATATCCTAAATCCCTTGAAATGTCATATAAATTAATTCCTCGTATATATTTCAAATACAAAATCGATTTATACGGTTGTTCTAGTTGCTCTATTTTATTTTCAACTGAATATTTTTTAAGCAGTAATTCTTGTAACTTTTTATAACAATCTTTTTCAATTTCTTGAATTTTGTCTAAACTTTCTTCAAAAGGTGCTTTATCAGGATCATATCCTTTTCCACTAGGTGTAGACTTGATTGTTTTAGTAGTTTTTTCAATTCTAGTTCTAAGCTCTTCTGCATCATTTTGTTTTTCTTCAATGTATTTTATACTATCTCTATACTCTCTCAGTTCTTTTTTGGCATTTTGTATTTTGTCATCATCATTTTCAGTTGGCTTCATTTTCATTCTTATGTACCTCCTGTTTTAATTATTATCAAATTTCATATAATTTTCAAGAAAATACTCTAAGCTGTTTGACATTAAATTTTGCCTTTCTAATTCATGTTTAAATTTACGGACATCTAAAATCATATTTTCATTTAAATCATAATCAATCCCATTTGCTAACGCCGCATACTTATTTTCTAACTCCGCATACTTATTTTCTAACTCTGAATAACAATCATCAAGATCATCATATTGTTGCTCTAAATCTTCATATTCTTCTAACAGAGCCTTGTAATTTTTAATTATTTCTGCATTGTTCATTTTCTCTAAATCTCTAACTAGTCCTGTAAACATCAAACTCCCTCCTTCACTTTTTTAATTCTTGCCTTTAAGCTCGCAAGTAAAGCTTCTTGACTATTATTTTTATCTTCTAGTGCTGCTATTACATCTACATCCCTACAACCATCAATAACAAGATTATGTATAAACACTGTATTTTTTTGTCCTTGCCTATAAAGTCTTGCATTTGCTTGCTGATATAGTTCTAGGCTGTAATTCAACCCAAACCATACAATGTGATTTCCTCCATCTTGTAAATTTAAGCCATATGCTGCACTGGCTGGGTGTGCAAGTAAAATATCAAGCTCTTTATTATTCCACTTTGCTATATAATTGCTGTCTTTTAGTATTCCTACTCTAAGTTTTAACTTTTTTACTGCTTTTTGTATTCTTTCTAAATCATGCTTAAAATTATAAAATACTAAAAGAGGTCGTCCTTGTGCTTCTTCTATTAACTCTAGTAATGCCTCGATTTTACAATTATGCACTTCTATATACTCTTTGCCATCTTCTTTGTAAACTGCACCATTGCAAAATTGTAAAAGTTTGTTAGATAGTGCTGCAGCTGATGTAACGTCTATTTCGTCTTCATCTAGCTGTAAAAACATTTCTCTTTCAAACTCTTCATACTGTTTTTGCGCTTTATTATCAAGTTTTATATATCTGTTATCAACTACTTTTTCTGGCATCTGTAAATAGTCTTTCGCTGATAAACTGATACAAATATCCGATATTTTATTTTTTATAGCCTCTACTGCTCCTTCTCTTGGTTTGTACGTGAATATTCTTTGACTATCTCTTTTATCTGGATTAAAATAATTTTCCCTATACTGCGTTATAAATTTTCCTAATCTTTCCCCTTGATCCAGTAAATATATTTGAGCCCACAGGTCTATATATCCGTTTGGTGCTGGCGTTCCTGTTAATCCTACTATTCGCTTGATCAAGGGTCTAACGCATTTCAAAGCTTTAAATCTTTTAGAATTATTATTTTTAAAACTCGATAGCTCGTCTATTATAACCATATCAAATGGCCAATCATTTTTATAATAATCTACTAACCATACTACATTCTCCCTATTTATCACATAGATGTCCGCTGGAGTATTTAAAGCTTTTATTCTTTTGCTAAGAGAACCTAAAACTGGTATTACTCTGAGTAATTTTAAATGCTCCCATTTTTCTTGTTCTCTAGTCCAAGTATCCTCTGCTACTTTTTTTGGTGCTATGACTAAAACTTTATTTACTAAAAATCTATTGTATTTTAAATCATTTATTGCAGTTAGTGTTATTGATGTCTTACCCAGACCCATATCTAAAAATAATCCTAACTTATTGTCTGATATACATCTGGAAATACAATATTTTTGATAATCATGTGGTTTAAATATCTGTTTCATTCCATCACTTCCTCATAAGTCCTTTTGAAAATCTCTCTTTTACAAGGATATATTTCTCCTTCTACTCCTCTGATAATATAGTCTCCTTCTTTTGCCGTCATTTCTCCTTCTAGAGTTCTTATTACTATTGTTATTCCTTCAAGAGGACTTATTGACTGCTTTACCACCATTCCCACAGTAATTGCTTCTATAAACCAATCTGGAACATTCTCTCCTGTTTTTAGCTCAAAGGCATTAATTACCACTGGTTTCTTTTTATATTTCCCCATAACTGTAAACCTCCTAAAAATATTGGTATGTCTTCTTTTGAATTTAACACCATTGTATAACAACCCAGCTTTTTCAAAAATTGAATTTGATGTTTTTGTAATTTTCTTGGTTTTCCGACCTGGTCTTTTTAGCTCTGCAAATCCAACTTTACCTCCTGGAAGAATCACAAGCCTATCAGGGACACCGTGCATTTCCGAGGACTTACAAACTTATAAGCTCGTCCTCCTAATTCTTTTACTTTATCTACCAATTTTCTTTCAATTTCATTTTCTAACATACTGACTCCTCTCTTGTGTTATTCTCTTGCCCATTTCAAAATGCAATCCCTTAAATAATACTCTTTTTTCTTTCTACGGTTATATTCTCTTAACTTTTCTTTATTTGCTCTATAATAATTCCTTGAATACTGCAATTTTTCATCACATTCATCATTTTTAAATTCACCTTTTTTTGGCATTTTATTCCCTCCCATAATACACTTTTTCATTTTTTAAAATTTCTTTATATTCTTCTGGGCTATACTGCCCATTCTCAAACCCTTGTACAGTTGCTGTTAAATCTTTCAGAAAATCTTTTACTCTTTTATCTCCAAATTTACAATTTTCGTTAAAATGAAGAGTATAAACAATCGCTACAAAGAAACTGTCTATTGAGTAATTTAATATTTCTTTATATCGTTTTTCATAAATTGATTTTAACTGATTCTCAAATTGTTTTGCCCAATCTGCTAATTTCATTTTATCTTTATCTCTTGCTGCCTTTTCAAGTCTTCTTATTTCATTTCTATCAAGTAATTCTTTAATCTTTTCTAATTCTTTCATCTAGACCTCCTACAATTTCATAATTACAAATGGCAATAATACTCCCGCAACTATTTTTATTAGATTAATTATTTTATCTACCCCATTTTCACATTCTTGCGTATTTGCTGTTATGTTATCTATATCCCATATCAGTATTAAAATTATTACTATTACTTTTAAAGCTGTCATTTTTTTCAGATCCTCCTTCTTTAAATTTCATTCTCCCAGCAGTCCAAGCCTTCTAATTCTTATCTTGCAAATAATTCTTCTAAATCTTCTACTGCTATGCATTCAAATCCGCCTATATCTATTGTTTCATTTTCAATTAATTTTTTAATTTCTTTAATCGCTTCAGTATATGCTTCATCTAACACTTTTACTTGCCCTTCTAATTCTTTTATTTTTGTATCTTTTTTTATTACTTCTTCAGTTAAAAAATCATTTGTTATTTTATAGTTAATTTGAGACTCTAAGAAACTTTTTATTGTTTCTGCTGAAAAAGGATAATATTTTGCAATTTCATTTATTGCTTTTTCGTATTCTTCATCATCTAAATTACCCATGTTCCCTCCTTCTAATTTTTAAACCAAACTTTTGTTTTTTGTAGGACAGGATTGCCCGTTTTCTATATAATATATATAATTAGAGATATTAGGTAATATACTACATGCCTAATTACTCTATTTTTATATTTATTATAATTTTATTCCTACACTTCCTACATAAAACTGTAACCCCTGTGCCTGTTGGTTTTTAATATGTAGGAACTACTCCTACATTGTCTCCTACAACTCCTACATTTGTAGGAACGTGTAGGAGTCCTTTTTTAACTTTTCCTACATTTTTTCCTACACCATTAAACCTTAGAAAATCCACTGGTTACGCCGTATGTTCTTCCAAATCTTATATTCTTTTTGTAGGAATAGTTCCTACATTTTTTTAAAACATCCACAATCCTTTTTCTATCAATGCTCGTCTGTCTTTTTGCCTCTATTCCAAGACATACTGTTAATATTTCACTTGCGCAAATTCTGTCACGGTCTACTAAGTCTTTTTCTTCATCATTTTTAAATATCCAATAATTTTTTTGTTCTTCTATAGTTCTGTCAAACCAATTAGCTGGTATTTTTCTTTGCAAATATTCATTTATAATACTTTCCCATGGATCTACTATTAATCTTGCTTTTTGTTCAGTTTCTGCTACTTTTAGTACATCTCCTTCTAAATATAACGCTTCTCCTGCTAAGAACCTCTCAACAGCCTCCGCCCAAATTTGGTCTTTCTCTCTATCTAGGCCATTAAATACATTTTTTATTGGTTTATTTTTACCAACCTCTATTGGCCAATATCTTCTATTTCCTGTACTGTCTCGTAAAAACTCATCATCGTTTGTTGTTCCAAAAAATACGCAATGCCTAGGGTGTTCTTCTTCTCTGCGTTCATAAGGTGCTCTGTATTTATCTGTTTTTTGTCCTAAAAATTGTTTTAATCGGTTACTGTCTGCTTTATTAAACCCCTGTAGCTCTGGTACTTCTACTATAATGCAGTTCTGTAAAAGAAGTAACGTGTCTTTACTATTAAAATCTACAATATTGTCTGTAAACCACTCGCCTGCTAATTTACTTAGTAATGTACTTTTTCCAATCCCTTGCTTACCTGTTAGAATTACCATATTGTCGAATTTAACTGGTTTTTCGGTTATTACTCTAGCAACTACCGCAGTTAACGATTTTCTTGTTACCTGTCTTGTGTATTCAGAATCTTCTGCTCCCAGATAGTCTATAAGCAATGTGTCTAATCGTTCTACCCTGTCCCACGAAAGGCTTTCAAAGTATTCTTTGGCTACATTTATAGATTTTCTATTTTTAAGTATGGCTAGGGCATCATTTATAGTTCCTGTACTTTTAAATCCATCGTAAAATCTCTCAAAATATCCTCGTAATTCTGCATCATCGCTATCGTTCCATAGCCTTGGGTAATTTTCTTCTTTTCTTCCCCAGGGCATTGGCTCTTTTATCAAAAATCTATTTGAAAATCTGTCATACATTAGTTTATTCTTTAATAAATTGTCATTTTCTAAGATAACTACAGCATTATTAATCGTTTTTTCTATTAAACCGGTAGAACTAGATTTTGTTAATTTCTTTATTCTCCATTCCACATCGTCTGTTGACTCTACCACATTTGTTGTATCAAAATCTTGACCAAACTCTTCTCTGGCTTTTTGTATTTTTTTGGATTCAAAAAGTTTTTCTACTTTTTCATCGGCCATAGCGAATTTGCACATTTCTATATAACTTGGGTATCTATTAGTTGGTGTTCCTTCTTTTACATTTTCGTCCAGATGTCCAAACTTATGTATTCTTACTAAGTCAAAAGAATTACAAAGTGTTCTGCTTGCTGGATCTGTTGCATGAAAACTATATAACCACTTTCCGTCACCATACACAGTAGCACCATTTGCTACAGAGCCTTGTATATATGTATATTTGTCTGGTTGATTTCCTGGTTCATATACTTCTGGTAAAAATGTCGCTATTGCTTGATAAATGTCGTAAACCTTACAAAAAGCACCTATAATGTTTTCTTTTTCTAAAGGATCTTTCTGCCTTGAAATTTCTTTTTTTATTATTTCAGGTTCATTTGCAATTCTTGGCCATTCTTTAGCATCTTTCCAATTTTTATACAGTGCCAATATTCCATCTACGCTTGCAAATGGTTTATCTGCGTGTCTAAATATAAAATTACTATCTTTACTACAGCTTGGCCAGTACATCAATCTACTGGCTTCAAATGTACTCGAATCCATTATTTCCATACCTATAAAACTCGCAATTTTTCTAGCTATTGGTTCATATTCATCTGTTTTCATTATTCTATCTGTAGGTATAATAATTCTTAATCTAGGTTTATATTCAGCATGCTTTCTAGTTGAATACACTGCATATGAACACCCCAAACCATCTATCAAATTTAAAATTTTCTGTGTTTGTCCCGGTTCAATATTGTCTGCATCTAAAGTTACTAAGCATCTATTTAAAACATTTTCGGCTTTTCTTCGGCCTTCCTTTAATTCTCCGGCCACAAACCCTCCTACATCTTTAAGTTCATCTTGTTGGGATTTTTTCATTTTTATAAACTGCTCATATGTTTCACTTGTTCTTACAGGATTACTGATTTTTCCAGTAAAATCCGACCATTTTATTTCCTCAGTAATCCATTTTAATGATTTTCTATTTTGAGCTACTGATATTTTTAATTTCTTATCGTTTTGCACATTAACAAGTACCTCCTATTCTTTTTTGTAATAATCATTAGTAAATCCATCCGCGTTAAGTGGCAACCCTTCTGCCCATTTTGGTGTTTGGCACATGATTTTTATTGCATTTTCTAAACTAAACCTATCATCATTTTTTGGTACTTCTGCAATTATTTCGTCGTGTATATGAAATAAAACTTTAAAACCATTTGCCACTAAATTTTTAATACTTTCTGCTAAACAATCTCTTGCGATTGCTTGTACTAAATTTTCGGTTAGTTTACCACCATAAGTTGGTATTCTTTCCCATTTTTTAGTTGTCTGATTTTGTCCCATATAGCTTAGTGCTTCTGAGCCAAATTGATTTACTGTAAGCTGTGGTTTTATATAAAATAATTGTCTTTTGCTCGGCAAAGTAACTGCTAAATTCCCGTTTTCTATGCTGAAATATATATTTTTTTGCATTGCCTGCGTTTGTCCTGTCTTTAAACAATTAATCACACAATTTTGTACTGTGTGCCAAAGGTCCACTATTCTTTTATTAGAACTTCTCCAACGTTGTACAATCTCTGGTAATTCTTCTTCGGTCAAACCTTTTTCTAGTGCCCCCATTTGTATTAATGCTCCTGATCCTCCTTGGTAACCTAGAGCCAATTCTGCCACTTTTCCTTTTTGTCTTAGCTCATATTCCGGATTACCTTTTTTTATTTTCTCAATTGGTACCCCAAACATCTGACTTGCACTCGCTTCATATATCATTCCATGTGTTTTAAAAACATCTAATCTCCACTGTTCTCCTGCAAGCCATGAAATTACTCTTGCTTCTATTGCACTAAAATCTGCTACAACAAAGGTACAACCTTCTTCCGCTATAAAAGCTGTTCTGATTAATTGTGAGAGAGTATTTGGAATGTTACCGATAAATTAATCTGATTGCGTCTAAATTTTGATTTTTGACTAATTCTCGTGCGAATCCGAAGCATATCTAAATGGTTTTGTGGTAAATTTTGTACTTGTACTAATCTGCCTGCCCATCTTCCGGTTCTATTCGCTCCATAAAACTGTAATAGTCCTCTAACTCTATCACCTGTCCCCATTGCAACTTCCATCGCATCATATTTTTTAGTACTTGTCTTAGATAATTCTTGCCTTATCTCTAACATTCTTTTTACCTTTTTTGAATCAGTATTTTTCATTAATTCTGGTACATCTTTTTTATTCAAGCTTGTTACTTCTTGCCCTGTTTCATGTTCTAGCCATTCCTTTAACTGTGATACTGAATTTGGATTATTTAATCCTGAAAGGGCTTGTGCTTCTGTAAGTAATTGTTCTGTTCTAATACTTGCAATTTTTAAAGCTCCTTCTACTAACTTCTTGTCTACCTTAACACCACAGGCGTTCATAAGCATATCTATTTCCCACAATTTCTGCTCTGATTCTGGAAAATTCACATTATTTAATTTCTTTTTAATCTCTCGTTCTGTCACAACATCTTGTAAGTTATATTCTTTAAACAGATTCCACTTATTCATGTCATGCTTTGGATAATTTCTTATTCTTCCGCCATTTGACTTTGTAGGTTTACAAGGCATACAAAAATATCTAATCAGTGCTTTTCCTGTTAATAATTTTTTCTTATCTTCAGATAGACCTATCGCATCCCCTATTGCTTTTAGTCCTGCTGGATATCCACAATATAAGCCTTTTACCATAGTACACTGCCATTGGTCTATCGGACTTTTCCAAAATTTATTTAAACAGTACCACTCAAAAGTTGCATTATATGCTGATTTTATAATCTCTTTATCACAAAGAGCTGTTATCAACTCTTGTGGCAACTGCTCTCCTTGTGCTAAATCTATAATTTTTACTGGTTCTTCATCAAAACCGTAAGCAAATAAAAGTATTTCAAAATCATTAGATTGTACATATTTATAAAGTCCAGCTTTTCCAATATCGATAGAACTAAATGTTTCAATGTCAATACTTAATATTCTCATCTAATTCACCCCATATATCTCATTTACTGTTGGCCGCATCACATTGGGTTGCGGTGCTACAAAATTATTGTTAGGTACTACAGGCATTCCCGTTATTGGATCTATTTGATATCCAGGCGCAGCTGCTTGCATTGGTTGTTGATATTGAGGTTGTCTGGTTATTTGAGTAACTTGTCCGGCAATAGACGGATTATTCTGTATAGGCGCCTGATATGGTGTTCCAAAATCTTCTGCTGCTGTTGTCCTTCCATCTAATGGCTGACCATCTTCTAGTTTTTGCACATTTCCTAAACCGCATCCAATTCCTCGGTTACCATTTTGATTATAGGCATAAAATCTTAAACTTGCTCTTCCATAGCAACCACTGTAAAATTCAGATTTACTCATTATAGGATTGCAATTTGCATCTACAATTTCTGGAGCATTATTGGAGTTAGCTGTAATAACCCAATGGCCTTTACATTCTGGTCCATAAGCTTCTCCACTTTGTCTTACACCATCGCCGTCATGTACTGGCAACTTAAGATTTGCTGGCATTACCCCTTTAAATACATCTGCTAAATTTTCTTGTAACACTTTATTAATTTCAGCATCGATTGCTTGTTTTGTAGTGGTGTCTGACTTTGGAATTAAAAGCATTACTGAATATTTTTGATCACCATTTGGTGTTATTCTCGGTTCAAAAACATTTGCATAACTAAATCTTACCTTACCTGTTACTAAATTACTCATAATTAATTATCCTCCTTTAATATAAATTTAATTCCTGTTCTTTCTTCACTTTCAACTTCTACCTCTGTAAAAGCTGGTATACAAGATAGGTTAACTCCTGCTGATGCTATAAATCCTCTTGCTGTTGCAATCGCTTTAACTGCTTGATTTACAGCTCCGGCTCCAATTGCTGTTATCTCTACTTTTTTATTTTCTTTTAAAGATGCAACTATTGCACCTGCTACTGAGTTTGGGTTTGACCCACTTTTTACTTTTAATATTATTGTTTCTTTCATAACTATATTTCCTCTCTTTCTAATTTAAAATTGTTGTTTTTAAATCTATTAATAGCTGATTTAGAGTTTTTAGCATTTCTTTTTGTCCAATAACATCAGTCATCATGCAATCTGGTTCGCAAAAGGCATCGAATCGACTTGAGTTATCGCCTGTTAAATTCGAATAAATACAATTGCTTATTTCTAAGCACTCTAAAATAAGATTTCTATCTTCTCTGATTAAACCTTCTAAAGTTGGTGAATTTGGTTTTTTTACTTCTTTTTCCATAATTATTCATTCACCCTTTCTAACTCGTTTTCTTTATACAAAGCGGGAGCATATTCCTCTTCTGGTATTACCAGATAAACTTTATTTTCATTATCAAAATCAGTTATTTCGCCAATAACCTCTAAATCCTTTATTTTTACTTTTTCATGTAATCCGAATTTTGCTGGTTTGACTTCGCTATATTCTATTATTTGTCTGGTTCTTTCATCTGCTCTCTTTTTATACTGCTCATACTTCACTTCGTTTCTTATTAACTCCTCATATCTATCTTGGTCTATTTCTATAGTTGGTGTTTGAAGAAATGTAGGTCTTGTACCCATAATTAAACTACCTCCTTGTTTTTAAATTCTTCTGCGGCACTAACTCTAAATGGCTCTCTCTTATCACTTGCCTTTGCTAAAGTTGGTGCCCCCTTTGGTTTTTCTATGTAGTCTCCTATTGTTTCTGTGAGTTTTTTCTTTCCAACTACTTTTTCTAACTGTGTTAAATTTATTGGTTTTCTTTCATACAGTATTGCTTGGTCGAATCCATTTGCCTCTAATATTTCAAATGCCTTATCCACATCTGTAATTTTTCTATTACTTTTACCTTCTACTGCTTTCCAATCTGGTATATCTTCTCCCTTTAATATTTTCTCTAGAGCATTAGCTTTCAAGTCCTTAATCCATTGTTCTACACCTTCTGTTTTTATTAGCATTTCACTTATTTGTGTATTTGTTAACAATCCTGATGCTTTCTTTATTTCTTCTACAACTTTCATGTTTTCAGTCGCTCTAAATTCACAAGCACCTTTAGCTTTACAGAATTTGCAATGCTGACCTTGTACAAAATCGCCTATCCCCATAAAAGCTTTTTGTGCCTGTGGCTTTACTACACTTTCACCCCATTCGAGTAATTGATCTTTTTGCATTTCATAGCTTGAGATATTATCTATTCTAGGTTGGACAATACTCATTTTTATACAAGAGATGTTATAGAATATTCCGAATTGTTCTAAAGCTCCTAAGGCATACAATTTCATTTGTGGATTATCCTCAGCTTCAACCTTAACTCCTTTTCCATATTTAAAATCTATAACTTGCAAAGTATTCCCACTTATTAAAATACAATCTGCAGTTCCAAATCCTTCTGGTACATATTTACTAAAATCTACTCTCTGTTCTACTGCAATAAAAGGTTTTGTATTAGTCTGTAAAGCCTCTCCTTTTATAAACTCTAAATATGTGTCTGTGTGTCCAAGCATTTCTTGATCAAACAAATCCTTCTTTTTTAATTTATTCAACCTTCGTGTATAAGTTGATCTTGGTGTTGCTTCTAAAAAATAGCTTTTTACTTTAAACTCCGCTATTTCATGTGCAAGTGTTCCTTCGGCCATATACTCGCTTGTTTTATTTGGAAATTGCTCTTCTAATCTTGCAGATGGCGTACATACAAGCCATTTATTGCTACTACTTGCAGATAGGATAGCGTGACTTCTTTCTTCTGCCATTAAACCTCCACCCCAGCTTCCTTTAACATTGTTGCTACTTTGTTATAATCAGATGGATTTATTTGTGTTAGTGCTTGCACATTAAACTGTTGTAAAATTCCTTGAATAACATTCATTTTTCCTGCTGCAACTGCGTTTGACATTGCAACAGCTAACTGTTCTTGTGTAAAGCTTTCTTGTGCCTGCGTTGTTGTTGGAATTGTAGTTTGATTTTGCACAATAGGTTGAGATATTGGTGTTTGTGGTAATGCTTGAGCTGGAATAGTAGCTTGCCTTACTTCTGGTGTTGATTTCTGAATTTGTGTCGATAGATTTGTAGTTCCTATAATATTAGTTTTAGACTCTATAGTTTTTGCTATCCTTTCTAAATTTGAATTAATACTTTTTAAAATTTCTTCTAACATAAAAATTTCCTCCTAAAATTTGATTTTTTTAATAATTTCTGATATAATACACACAATTGGTACAGTTATGCGTATTGATAGCTATACGTTTTCAGATTGGTAGTCAGGAACGTATAGCTTTTCCATTAATGCTTGCAACGATGCTTCGACGTTTTGTGCACGTTCTAACTGAGTCTTACTGGTTGCATTAAACTTCAACCATTTATTAACATCTTGCATTTCAAAAACACTTTGTATAAATTCTAAACTCCTGTGATCATTGTGTTTTTTCATTTTTAAATCTTTCAATAGATTTTGCCATTTTTCTAACATTTTTTCTCCCTCCTTTCTTACATTAATGTAGTACAACAATTGTCTAGAACAAATATAGCTAATTTTATCAATCCGATTTCTATCGCTGTATACACTCCCAAAAATGTTACTATTCGTCCTACTAGTTCATAAAATCTTCTCATTAGTTTCCCACCTTTCAATTTTTCTTAATGTACAAACATATTATTGTTTGTAACTTTCTTTGTTCTTCGATTTGTGCTTATCATCTTTTTAGAAATCACTTTTGCCATTTGCGAATGTTCTTCTAAATATTGTTCAACCCACTCTAGCTTAAATAAATAACTCTGTCTTTTGCCTTTTATATATTTAAGCCCGTTCGGTATCCAAGTGTGAGTTATCATATACGGTGTTACATTTTGTTGTTCCCCGCCATACAGCTTTGCTATTTCTTTCGTTGTATACAGCAAATTAATCATCTCCTTTACATAGTTCATGGTCGTGTCGCATTATTTTGTTGTTTACTTTTTTGAACAGAATTATTTAAAAAAGTAATATAATTTTTGTAATCCTTCCCTGTCTTTTCGCACCATTTGATAATTAACAAACATAATTTATCACTTCTTGCACTTTTTCGTCGATTGATAATTCCGTTTAAATAAGATCTGTTAATTCCTAATTCCTCTGCAAACCACGATTCATTACCTCGAAAATCGCTTTCAATCAATTTTTCTAACGCTTCTATATTCGCTTCCAATTTTCCACCTCCTTTTGTTCATTTTTTTGAACAAATTTATTATAGCAATTATTAATTCTGTTGTCAACACTTTTTGTTCATTTTTTTGAAAAAAAGTGTTGATTTTTTCAAAGGACTGTTGTATACTATATTTGGAGGAAATCGTTATGTTTGATAAAATTAAATTTGCACAAATAATTAAAAATATTAAAGAATGTTACGATTCTCAAGAAGAATTTGCCAAAAAATCTGGGATTGGCAGAACTTATCTCTCACAATATATGAATATTAAACTTGATAAACCTCCCAAACCTAGCATTTTAGAAAAATTAGCAAATGCTTCAAAGGGAATCACTAATTATGGAGAGCTTATGTACTGTTGTGGATACATTGGCACCCCTCAAACCGCTGCATATGAATTTGCAAGTGACAATGATAAATCAATAATTGATTCTGCTGTATCATATGCTTTTTCCAATAAGCTGAATGCAAGTAGTATATATAAAAATGAGTATATAAATGGTTTGTTAAAAAATTTAAATTCTATTAGTATAAATAATGCATTGAATCAAATTAGTATTGAAGTTGCTAAAGGGGAATTAATTTATGGAATTAACAATGTGACAGCTGATACCAATGTATTTCCTGTTGTAGATACCCCTATCAAAGTTCCTGTCGTTGGAAAAATAGCTGCTGGATTACCTATTTTGGCTGTTGAAAACATTGAGGGATATGAATTTGCTCCATCTTCCTATATAAAAGATGGTTACGATTATTTCTATTTAAGAGTCCAGGGCGACAGCATGAATCTCAAATTCAATGATGGTGATATTGTTCTTGTTCAAAAACAAGCTTATTTAGAAAACGATGAAATAGGAGTTATATTAGTCAATGGTGATGATGCGACTGTAAAAAAATATAAAGCAGAAAACGGACTTATAATATTAGAGCCTATGTCAACTAATCCTAAAAACACGGTCCAGATATATGATCCCAAAAGAATTAATATTAAAATTGTTGGTAAAGTCATATCTTACCAAGGTAAAGTCTGAAGTTCGTTTTTAGCGTTAAGTTTATTCTATAAACTTAATTTTATATAAAATTATATGTATTAAGAGGGGGTGTAAAAAAATATGGCAAGTGATGAAAAAAGAAAAAGTGGATTTGCTACAGCTAGTTTAGTATTAGGAATTATAGGTCTTTGTACATCTTTTATTCCAATTGTAAATAATATATCATTTGTTTTAGCTTTACTTGCAGTTATCTTTGGCATTGTTTCACTAATAAAAAAAGCAAGTAAAGGAATGGCAGTAGCTGGAATTGTGATATCAGTAATTGCTATTATAGCAGTTGTTAATGTACAAAAAGCATTATCAGATGCTATTGATACAGCAGTTGATGATTTTAACAATAGTGTAGATACAATGTCTGGTGAAAATACTGATGAAATCTTAGCGAATGACCTTGATGTGACAATAGGAGATTTTTCAGCAACAGAAGATGCATATAGTCTTACTGATACAGAATTACCTGTTACTGTAAAAAATAAATCTTCTGAAACTAAATCTTTTGATGTTCAGATTGAGGCTGTAGATGAAAATGGTTCACGACTAGCAACTGATTACATCTATGCAAATAGTTTAAATGCTGGACAAAGCCAAGAATTTAAATTATTTGAGTATGTTGAAAGCGACAAATTAGAAGCTATGAAAACTGCTACTTTTAAGATTGTAGAAGTTTCAATGTATTAGAATTCTTAATTTTACAGCATTTATTATTTTTTATTGACAAAACATAAGTTTTGTTTTAATATAATAAAAAATGGAAAATGTGTTCAAGTTTGCGACACGACCACATTTTCCCTTCACACTATTGAAAGTGTTATAAGTATAATATCAAAAAATACTTTCATTTTCAATAGTTTTTGTAAAAAATTCTTATTGAAATTGGAGGTATTTTTATTATGTCTGAAATTACTATTGATGCTGAGGTTTTACAACAATTAATAAAACAAGCAACTAAAAAAGAAAATAAAAAAAGACGCGAAGGATCCTATGAGTTATATGGTAATGGAAAAGCTAGATTATATTATATGTTAGATAGAATTCCCTACCGTACCACTGTAGAAGCTAAAGACGAAGAAGAAGCTCAAAATAAGCTTGCTATATTTGTAGATGAAATAAAAAAAGGAACTTTTGTAAATACTAATTACACATTTGCCGAATTTGCTCAAATATGGCTTGATGAAAAAGTTAGACCAAATGCAGGAGAAAGATGTGTAAAAAAATATATTGGTGCTTTAAATAGTAGAATCATCCCATACATTGGAAATATAAAATTGAAAAAATTAACTAAGCAAAAATTAGAAAGCTATTTCAATGAAATAAAATTAACTAAGACAAATTATGAAAAGAGAAAAGAAAATAAAACAGTAAAACCTGATACTGTGAAAAAATGGAAAAGTATTATTCATGCGTGTTTACAGTATGCTGTGGATTGTGAATTATTATATAAAAATCCATGCGACAATATTAAAATTACTTTTTCTAATACTACAGATGAACAAACCATTAAGCAACTTGTTAAAAGAAAAAGAGAAAAAATACAATATTATAATGCTGAAGAATTTAAACAGGTTTGTACTTTAGCAGAAAGAGAGTTTTTACATTATTATTCTAGCGAAATCGATAATGTAAAAAAATTAAGAGAAGTTGGAAGACGCTTCATAATTCTTTTAGCGCTAAAAACAGGTATGAGACGTTCAGAAATATTTGGATTGGCCAAAGATGATGAATATTATGATTTAAATTTAGAAGATGCAACTTTTGACGTTAATAAAAGCAGACATTTTTTAGCTGGTAAAGGAAAATTTACTAAATACCCAAAAAACGATTCATCAATAAGAATAAAATCATTACCAAAATCAATTTTAAAGTATTTAGATTTATATTATCAATTACTTTCTCAACTTAATTATAAAAACAAGTATATTTTTGATTATTTAAGTATTGATGGCATTTGTTCTTGGTTTGATAAGTGGCAAGATAAAAATAATATAAAAAACATAAGATTTCATGATTTAAGGCACACACATGCTACTATATTACTATATCTTGGTGTAGATACCAAAACTATCTCTGAGCGATTAGGTCACGCAGATATACAAACTACATTAAATATATATGCAGATGTAATAAAAGAATTAGATATTAAATCTGCAGAAAAAATTGATAGTTTATAATTTTGGGTAATCTTTTTGTAAGATTGCTCATTTTTTCTTATTTTTAGGAATTTTATTTGGGTAAATTTTGGGTAATCACTATCAAAAAATGCCGGTTTTTACCCTTTTTTACCACTAATTTAGGCAAAATAAAAATCGTTGTATTCCTCTGTTTTCAAGGTTTACAGCGATTTTTTATTTTTCAAATGGCTCCTCGTGCTGGGCTCGAACCAGCGACCTATCGGTTACTGCACTACACTAACTTTCATTAGCATTATATAAATATAATTTGTAGTCTGGACTTTATCTTTACCATATTTTTCAACTTAGGTAGGTGGTGTAAAGTCTCTACACATAGCTTTCGCCTTGCTCGGTATTGTCTTCAGCATTATCTGGTCAGAGTTCCACCGATTTAGCCACCTTTTCATCTATATGTTTCCATATAGAGCTGCTAACTCTTTAGTCTTAACGACTTGCTCCACAGCCGAGCGCTCTACCAACTGAGCTAACGAGGAATATATATATAAATCTAGCGACAACCTATCTTCCCAGCAGGGTAACCCACAAGTATTTTCGGCACATTTGAGCTTGACTTCTGTGTTCGGAATGGGTACAGGTATTTCCTCAATGTCATTATCACTAGAAAATTATTGTCTACTTAATATATTTGGTATTATAATACATTATTTACAAATTTGCAATAGTTTATACAAACTTTTTTGTGTATTTTATAATACTATATATATTTAGCACACTCAAAAATACATAGATGAATTTTGCCTTAGGACTCCTTCTCTAGCTTCTTCGATGTTTTCGTTATCTCTAACTTCCTTTTTCCTTGATTAAGCCCTCGATTTATTAGTATTGATTAGCTTAATAGCTCTCACTACTTACACTCTCAACCTATCTACCAG
>CALXCB010000010.1 GCA_944386695.1 uncultured Clostridia bacterium
GATGGAGAAAAAGAATACCAAGATGATGAAGATTATGACAATATAATATTAGAGAAAGTAGACTTAGCATTAAGTAAATTTATAGCAGCAGTAAGTGATGATACACAAATAGAAGATGGAGAATACTTAACAATAGATGGAAATGTAGGAAGTGACACAAATCCATATACAAGAGCAACAAAAGTAGATACAACAGAATTAAGAGATAATCCAGAATGTCATGATGCAACATATACAATGGTAAAAGATCCATTAACAGTACCAGCACAAAGTTATGTACTATATAATATAAGAGTATATAATGAAGGGGAAACAGATCTATATGCAGGAGAAGTAACAGATCATTTGCCAGACTACTTAGATTATGTAGATTGTGAATTTAATAAAGAATATGGATGGAAAGTAGGAGCAGATGGAAAAACTATAACAACAACATATTTATCACATGAAAATGGAGAAGAAAATTTATTAAAAGCCTTTGACAAAACTACAGATGATGGAGCTGGTTCAGGATTAGATTATAAAGACTTACAAATTCTATGTAGAGTAAACGATAGGGCACCATCAAACACAAATATAGTAAATATAGCAGAAATAACAAAATATGAAGACGAAGATGGAGAAGACATACCAGAAGATGTAGATTCAACCCCAAATAATGTAGAAGAGGAGCCACAAGAAGATGATGAAGACAAAGAAATAATACTAATAAAAACATTTGACTTAAATCTATTAAAATATGTATCAACAGTATATGTAACAGAAGATGGGGTAACCACAGAAACACAAACAGGAAATACTGGAGATGATAGTACAGATACTATTCCAAAGGTAGAAATAAATAGAAAAAAACTAGATTCAACAATAGTAAAATTTGGTTACACAATAAAAGTAACAAATGAAGGAGATATAGCAGGATATGCAAAAGAGATAACAGACTATGTACCTGAAGGACTAAGATTTTATGAAGAAGATAATGAAGGATGGACAGATGAAGGAAATAATGTAATATCAACAAGATTATTAGAAAATACATTATTACAACCAGGAGAAAGTGCAGAAGTAACAGTAATATTTAGATGGATAAATGGAAGCGATAATTTGGGATTAAAGACAAATATAGCTGAAATCTCAGAAGACTATAATGATGAGGGAGTACCAGATAGAGATTCAACACCAGACAACCAAGTACCAGGAGAAGATGATATAGATGAAGCACAAGTATTACTATCAATCTCAACAGGTTTAATAGGAAATATAATGATGTATGTTTCAGCAGGAGCAATAATCTTAATGGTATTTGCTGGAGGAATAATATTGATTAAGAAATTTGTATTATAATATACGAGATATACTAAAAAAGAGGGATTTTATAAAAATTTCCTCTTTTTCTTTTAAAAAAATATATTTACAACAAAAATATGTTATGTTATAATTTAAGAAGATTAAAAAAAGGAAGGTAGTATATGAATCAAATTTTAGTTGTAGAACCACCAAATAAAAATAAAAAATCAAATAAATCAGGAGTTCATTCGATTTTATTGGTATTTGCTATAATATTAATGATTTTTGGTATAGGAGTAACGTCAACAGGCGCATATTCTTATTATAGAGAAATATCAAATAGATCTGATGAAGGAACAACAGGATCATCTAATAGTAAACCAATTATTACAGTACAAAGAGAGAGTGCATCTTTAATTACTATTGTTGTAACTCATGATAAACAGATAAGAGCAGTTACATACACTATTAATAATGAAGAACCTGTACAAATAAGCGGTGAAGGAAAAAGTGAAGTAAAAGAAGAGGTAGAGTTACCAGTAGGAAGTTCAAGTATAGTGATAACAGCTGAAGATGCAAACGGAATTTCATCATCATATGAAACATCTTTTGATGTAGAGGAAAAACCATCAATTGAATTAGAAGAAGTAGATGGTAAAATACAAGCAACTGTAAAAAGTAATATAGGAATTGATCGAGTAGCATATTATTGGGATGAAGATACTGAAAATAGAGAGATGATTGCTGTAAATGATATGGAATATGAAACATTAATAGATGTATTGGAAGGAACACATACATTAAATGTGGCAGCAATCGATGTTGAAGGAAACACTGCAATGGCATCGCAAAAAATAATAGGAGCTACTAAACCAGTAATAGATGTTAAATCTGATGGACAAAACTTTAATATAAAGGTATCAGATAGCGAAGGTCTATCTAAAATAGAAATGACATTGAATACAAATGAAATGATGACAGAAGAGATTAGTGGTACTGAATATTCAAAAGACTTACCACTAGAAGATGGAGAAAATTTGTTAACAGTAACAGTCTATAATAAAAATGGAATGACAGAAACATCAAGAGTAAGTTACATTAAAAAACAGCAAGAGTAAGTTACACTGAGGAGTGGAAAAATGGTAAATGAAATATATATAATTGATGATGATGAATCTTCAATTGCAATATTTAGAGAGCTTTTTATAGATGATAAAGAATATAAATTTATTAGTGTAAAAACAGAACAAATAGATATCGCACTAAAAAATATTCCGGCTTTAATAGTAATAAATGAAGATGCAATAGATAGAGATGTAATTGACGTTTGTAGGAAAATTAGAAAAGACGAAGACAATCAGATTACTCCAGTAATAGTAGTGTCGTCAAATGCTTCTAGAGAACATAGACTAAAAGTCCTTAATGAATCAATAGAATATTTTATAAAAAAACCTGTAGATGAAGGATATCTATATTATACAGTTAAGAACTTAACAAGACTTCTTACTATTAATAGAAGAATGAGTCCTTTAACTGGATTGCCAGGGAATGTGCAAATACAAGCCGAATTAAAGAAAAGATTTATAAAAAACGAAGAGTTTGCAGTGTTGTATCTAGATTTAGATAATTTCAAAGCCTATAATGATGTGTATGGATTTTTAAAAGGTGATCAGATAATAGAATATACAGCTAATACAATAATAAATTCAATACATGACTATGGTAATGGATTTGTAGGGCATATAGGTGGAGATGATTTTGTTGCAATGGTTTCTTGTAAAAATTTAGAAAAACTTTGTCAGGATATTATACACAAATTTGATTATGGTGTTAAAAAGTTTTACAAGAAAAAAGACAAAGAAAATGGGTATATTGAAGTTGCAAATAGAAAAGGTATAATAGAAAAATTTCCATTAATATCTATTTCAATAGCTGTAGTGGTTGTTGATAATGGAAGATTTGATAATATACTAGAGATAGGGGATGTTTCCGCTCAAATAAAGCATGCTGTTAAATCTGTTATGGGAAGTAGTTATGCTATAGATAGGAGAAGACATCAAAAGTCTAAAATATAATTAAGATTAAACAACCATCAATTTAAAAACAATGTTTTAAATTGATGGTTTATTTTTGTACAATTCTGGAATAAAAGCTTTACAATTAATAAAAATATGTATATAATAAATTTATCAGTTTTGGAGGTAAAGTCTATGTATGAAAGAAATGCAATAATATTAGAAAGATATTTTAATGAAATGTTCGGATATAACACAAAAAGCAATATCAAAAATAATTTTACAAATTATAGTGAACTAGTGGAATGTTTAGAAAAATATAGAAATATTTCCGAAGAAGAAGATACTATAATGCAAGAATATGATATGATAGCTAATGAAATAAGAGGAATTCAAAAAACACAAGAAAATTTGAATAAAAAAAATAATAAATTACAAGAAGACAGAGCAGAAATCTTCCAAAATATTGATGAAAGTGCGGAAGAAATACAAAAAAGGATAGATTCTATAAATAGTAATATACACCGTATAAATGCTGATATTGAAGAAAATGCGAATAATTTTGTAAAAGTGATAGCAGAATTTAATGATAAAAGTGCAGTTAGAACTAAATGTGGAAGAGCACGAAGAGAAATTGAAAGTGAATATAATAAAAGATTAAAAGAAATAATGGAAAATTACGAAAAAATTGATGTTAATCTTGAAAAAAAGGCAAAACAATTTAAAGAACTTGAGACTGAAGACATAGAAAAAGAATTACAAGATAGAATAGAAAAAAATGGAGAAAAAGAAAAAATTCCATTTAATAAAGAAGTAGTTGTAAAAGCAATTGCAATATGTATAGATATTCAAAAAAGAGAGACAGAGATATTAACAACTGTTTATGATAAAACAAATAAGTTGTTTTCAGAAATTAAAAATAATTTAGTAAAAATAGAAAAACATAAAAAAATAATAAGAGATTCTAAAAGTAAATTAGAATTTGTATCAGCAATAAAAGAATATCTGGTACAATTTTTAGATAATGAAAGATTAACAGCAGTGAATGGAGAAGAAGAACATGATAAATTAATGAAAGATGCTTGTATAAATTTAGATGAAGATTTAGTGCAGATAAATAATCTATATTCGCTATTGTTAAAAGAAATATCGAAAAAAATAACTAAAAAATCATATTCAGAATTATATAATTTTGAATATTTAAAAGAATTAGAAAATAAGTCAGAAGAATTTGACAAGCAAATTAAAAAATTAAAATTACCTGTAACAATAATTAATCCAAATTATTGGAGAATTGAAGGAATGAGAAAGATTTACGATATATTTTATAATTGTGTTACAGAAGTTTATGGAAGAGATTTATCAGAATATATGCCTGTAGAAAATATAGAAGAAGAGTATGATGAAGAAAAAGACGAAGATTTTGAAGAAGAAATGGTTGAAGAAATAGAGGAGCCTAAAAAAGCCACTAATACTAAAAAAACAAAAAGCAAAAATGAGAAGCAAGAAGAAAAAGAAGAAATTGACAAACAAGTTGATATGATTTTAGGTTTTAGTGATGAAGAAGACGATGACGATGATGATGAAGAGTTTGATAATGATGATTGGGATGATGAAGAGTTTGATAATGATGATTGGGATGATGAAGATGAAGAAGATGATGATTGGGACGAAGAAGAGGAATTGGAAGAAGATAATGAGGATGAAGAATATGAAGATAATGACGACGATTGGATAGAAGATGATGATGAAGAGGAAGAAGACGATGATGACGACTGGGAAGAAGACGATGATGATTGGGATGACGAGGAAGATGACGATTCATATGAAGATATGGATACAAATAATAAAAAGGCAAAAAATGAGTATGAAGAAGAAAGTTGGGAAAATGAATTTATAAACTTAAATAAAAAAGGAAGTAAAAAGAAAAATTTTTTTGATAAGTTTAAAAAATAATAAAACCACTTGAAAATATGCCTACTTTGTATTAAAATAATATAAGTAACTCGCAGAAGTAAGCATTTGTAATAAAAAGGAGGCATTTGCATGCGGAATTTGCAAAACTTTGTACGAAATTTGCCAAAAGAAATAAAAAAATATATGGCAGATTGGTATTGGATTGATTTCGAAAAAGGTAAAATAACCCCTTTTTCGAAAAAGGTGCAGGAGTTGAATAGAGAAACCTTCAGAGCTTTTGTAATGCACCCACATACTCGTGAAATATGTGTTGCAACGGTAAATGAATTTTCTCTTGATGCTCAGAGAGACTTTTTTATCAACGGGATAGGGCCGAATTATTATATCCCTAGGTCAGAAGTTTCTCTTGACCTAAGAATTTTTCTCGATCGAGAAATCGATCGAAAGGAGGCTCCACATATAAAAAAATAAAAAATGTTTACTAAAAAAGGGTAAATACCCTTAATAAAGATCCCCGAAATTTTATTTCGGGGGTCTTTATTAAGAGAGCAATAGAGATAAAAGAGAAAATAAAAATTATAGAACTTATAATTGACAGAAGGATATATTATCTATATAATTAATATAAATCTAAGAGGAAAAGGAGAATGATTATGTTTAAAATTAACAATTTACAAGATAATGATGATATTCGTATAGCTGATGCAAAAGCAGGAATGAAAGTTATAGAATATATGTCTGATTTAAGTGTTATGCCACACACGGCAATTACAGCTTATTATTGTTCAAGAATGAATGTAAGAAAAAGACAATTAATTATCGATTTAAAAAATAATGAATATACTGTAAGCTTAGGATCTATGCAATGGTCAGTTGGAGATGTTGAAGCTGTAGCAGATGTAAAAGGTGTAGGTGACTTTTTAGGAAAAGCAATAAAAGGAAGTGTAACAAAAGAAAGTGGAGTAAAGCCAAAATATAAAGGAACAGGTGTATTAGTATTAGAACCTACATATAAACATATTTTATTAGAAGATTTATCAACATGGAATGGAGGAATTGTATTAGATGATGGATTATTTTTAGCTTGCGAATCTAAAATTCAACAAAATGTTGTAATGCGTAATAATCTATCATCAGCCGTTTTAGGAAATGAAGGATTATTCAATTTAAGTCTTTCTGGAAATGGATATGTTGCTTTAGAATCACCAGTTCCAAAGGAAGAATTAGTAGAAATCGAATTACAAAATGATATTTTAAGAATAGACGGTAATTTCGCAGTTGCATGGTCTAAAGAATTAGAGTTTACTGTTCAAAAATCAACAAAAAGCTTAATTGGTTCTGCTATTTCAGGAGAAGGCTTTGTAAATGTTTTCAAAGGTACAGGAAAAGTTTTAATGGCACCTGTAAGAAACTTAACAACAGCCTCTGCTACTTCAATGATAAAATAAGATAAGTAATTAAAAACCTCAGGAGTTTTTGAAACTTCTGAGGTTTGATATATTTTATAAAAAGTTTTTTTATCTCTTTGAAAATTGTGGAGCTTTTCTAGCTTTTTTAAGACCATATTTCTTTCTTTCTTTCATACGAGGATCTCTTGTTAAGAAACCATTTGATTTTAGAATTGGTCTAAATTCACTATTTGCTTCATTTAAAGCTCTTGCGATACCATGTCTAATAGCTCCTGCTTGACCTGTATATCCTCCACCTTTTACAGTAGAAATAATATCATATTTAGCGATAGTATTTGTAGCTGTTAATGGTTGTTTAACTATAACTTTTAAAGTTTCTAGACCGAAATACTCGTCTAAATCTTTTCCATTGACTGTTATTTTTCCATTTCCTTCTATTAATCTTACTCTAGCTACTGCATTTTTTCTTCTACCAGTACCATAATAATATTTTTTGTCAGCTTTAGGCATCTATGTTTCCTCCCTTTAAATTAAAAATTCCATATTTCTGGTTTTTGTGCTTGGTTTTCATGTTCTGAACCTGCATATACTCTTAATTTTTTAAGCATTTGTCTACCAAGTGAATTATGTGGTAACATTCCTTTTATAGCTAATGTCATAGCCTTTTCAGGATTTTTTTCTAACATTTCTTTAGCTACTACTTCTTTCATACCACCAATATAACCAGAGTGATGTCTGTATATTTTTTGGTTTATTTTGTTTCCTGTTAATTTAACATTTTTACAATTTAATATTATAACATGATCACCTGTATCTAAATTTTTTGTATAGATAGGTTTATGTTTTCCTGCAAGTAATTTTGCAGCTTCTGTTGCAACTCTACCTAATGGTTTATCTGTTGCATCGATTATATACCATTTTCTTTGAATTTCACTTTTTTTGACACTATATGTAGTATTGTTCATGGTAAAATTACCCTCCTATTTAAATTAATGTATATGATAATTAAATTTAAAACCACCGGGGAGAAGTCTTATATTTAATTCATATTTTTACATAATACTGAATAATTTTATTACAAAAAAGGTAATTTGTCAAGGGGTTTGGGATTTTTTATGAAAAATAAAAAAGAAAGTTTTTTAAAAGGAGTATTTGTTTTATTAATATCACAAATATTTATAAAGATTATAGGGCTAGTATATAAATTATATTTGACTAATAAAGAAGGGTTTGGAGATGTTGGAAATGCTATATATAGTAGCGGTTTCCAAATTTATGCTTTACTTTTAACTTTTTCATCAACAGGTGTGCCAAATGCAATTTCAAAATTAATATCTGAAAGATTAGCGGTAGAAGATTTTAAAGGGGCTAATAAAATTTTTAAAATTTCTTTTATCACTTTTTCAATAATTGGAGGTATAGGTTCTATAGTTTTGTTTTTAGGAGCAAAAACGATAGCAACAAAATGGCTTCAAATACCGGAAGCAGAGCTATCTCTAATTGCACTTGCTCCATCAATATTTTTTGTCTCTATAGGAGCTGTAATGAGAGGATATTTTAATGGAATACAAAGTTTTTCAACTACTGCTAAATCACAATCAGTAGAGCAAATTTTTAAAACAATTTTTACAATTATACTTGTAGAATTAATATCAATTGGTAGTCATACAAATACTACTCTTATGGCGGCGGCAGCAAATTTGGCTACAACTGTTGCTACTATTTCTAGTTTTTCATATATATATGCTTATTATAAATTGAAGAAATGTCAAATAAATGAAAAAATAAATTATTTAAAAAATTATAAACCTATGCGCATAAGGAAAACAATAAAAAAAATAATAACAGTAGCTTTTCCAATATCACTTAGTAGTTTGATTTCATCATTTAACAAAAATATTGATTCTTTTACAATAGTTAGATTTTTAAAATATATAACTTCAGAAGAAAATGCTAAAACACAATATGGAATTTTAAGCGGAAAAGTAGATAGTTTATGTAGCCTTCCTTTTTCTATAAATATAGCATTTGTAACAACACTAGTGCCGAATATTTCAAAGATGGTAGCAGTTGGAGATTTTAATGGAGTAAAAGAAAAATCAAAAATGTTCATATTAATAAGTATATTAATAGGGCTACCAATAACAAGTTTTATGTTTATATTTTCAAATGAAATATTAACATTATTATTTCCAAATGCTAATGATGGTGCAGAGTTATTAAAATGGAGTAGTATTTCTGTTATTTTTATGTTAGTAGCACAAACAGTTAATGCAATATTACAAGGAATAGGAAAAGTTAATATTCCTGCAATAGGGTTTGGAATAGGTATGATTTTTAAATTTTTATGTAATATTCTCTTATTACCAATAAAACAAATTGGTATATTTGGAGCAATAGTGGGGAATATTATATGCAATCTAATTGCATTATATATAGGAATTATAGTGTTAAAGAAAAGTTTAGATATTAAATTTGAATTTAAAAAATTTGTATTAAAACCAATAATTATAATATGTTTATTTAGCATATTTTCAATAGTATTATATAATAATTTAAAGAGTATAAATTTAAATAATATGGCAATAATATTATCATTAGCGATTAGTATGATTTTTTATATAATATTAGTTTTTATGTTAAGGATGTTTAGAAAAGAAGAGATAAAAGTATTTGTAGGAAACAGAAATTGGAAAAAATAAAAAAATCTTTATTAAAAAGAGGGATTTTATCGAAGATTGGCGAATAATTTAATTGTAGTAGGTTTTTAAAGCGAGAAAAATGCATTAAAAGTAACTACATAAACATAAATTTATAGGAGGTAATTTAGAATGAACAAAGCTGAATTAGTAGCAGCTATGGCTGCAAAAACAGGAGAAACAAAGAAAGCTGCAGAGGCTTCAGTTAATGCATTTGTTGAAGTAGTAACAGAAGCATTAAAAGACGGAGAAAAAATTCAATTAGTTGGATTTGGATCTTTTGAAGTAAGAAAAAGAGCTGCTAGAAAGGGAAGAAATCCTCAAACTAAAGAAGAAATAAAAATACCTGCATCAAAAGCTCCAGTATTCAAAGCTGGTAAAGCTTTAAAAGAAGTTGTAAATAACAGTAAAAAATAATTATATATATATAACTTTATAAGGTTTGTAAATTAATTTACACCTCTAATTAATAGGAATATAATCTATTAATTAGAGGGTTTTAAATATATAAAAATATTAAAAATTTTATATGAGATTATTGAAATAAACTAAGATTTTTAGTATAATAAAAAATGTTATGCGGGTATAGTTTAATGGTAGAATCCCATGCTTCCGACCTGGTGGTGAGGGTTCGATTCCCTCTACCCGCTCCAAAATATATACTTTTAATATTTTTTATTAAATTTTATTAAATTGTAATATTTCTTAAAAAGCTTTAAAACAGGGCTTTTTAAGTTTTTTTATTATGATTATTTTTCATTATTTTTTATTAATTTTTATTATTTATTTAAAAAACTGCATTAAAATTGCATTAAAAAGAGAAAAAATAATTGCATTAAAAAATTTTAATGCAATTAGGCTGATATTTTATTTTGTTTATAATAAGAACGTGAATTTTTTAATTGTTTATTTCTATATTTTGTAAGAATATGCCCATAAGTCTCTTTTATTTGTCTATCATCAACATGTCCAAGTATTTTTGCAATAACAAGTAAATCCATTCCTGCTTCAATCATTCTTGTTACAGCAGTATGTCTGCACATATGAATATGACAACCTTTTTTTAATTCTAATTTAACACCAGCTTCCCTACAAATTCTTTTAAATATATTGTTTAAACATCGATGGTCGATGTATTTGCCATCTAATTGGCAAAATAGTAAATTATTTTTATTATTAGGATTATTACTAGCATTTTTTATTTGTTCTTTTACTACAGAAAGCATAAGTTCTTTATCAAAAATATCAAAAGGTATAAATCTTTCATCAATTAAGCCTTGTTGAATTTTTTTATGTCCTGTTTTTGTTGTCTCTCCCATAATTATTTTTCCATTATCAGAAGTCAAAGTATGATTAATAATAAATCCATTATTAGTAAGGTCAATATTTTCATTAATTTTGATAGCACCCAATTCACCGATTCTTGCACCAGAAAGAAGTGCACATATAAATAAATTTTTTAAAGTTTTTTCATCATAGTTACATTTAGCACTTTTTATTAAGGATTTACTTCTAAGATATTTCATTAATTCTCTTTGTTCATTAACTTCAAAAGCGTGTATAGGCTCTTTTTTTTGCATAGATATAGGAATATATATTCTTAACATAGGATTGTCTGGATATGAAATAATTTTATCCATTACACACTGCATAAAACCTTCTTTCAATTTACCAATAATTTTTTCTATTTCCCCCTGCGATAAATGCCTTATGGAATTAAGAAAATCTTGTACGTCCTGGTAAGTTATCTTTTGAACAGGCTTTTTGAAAGCTTGCCAATTGTCTATATAAGCATAATGATATTGATCCTTATCCTTTGTGTTTTTAATTATTTTTCCTGCTTCAAATTTTGTGTTTCCTATTTTCTTTATTACTTCTAAAATTGTAATTCCATTTTTCTTAACATATGTTTTAGTTTGAATTTGTGCTTCTATTGTTTTTTTCTTTTCAACAGCTTGACTTCTAGTGTGGCTATTGGCTACAGTTGTTCTTGAACCATCATCAAGAGTAATTTGAGCAGGGTATCTATTGTAACAATAAAATCTATCGCAAAAACCTTTTTTTAAGCAAGCTGTACATTCTATACATTTTTCACATTTATTTGTACCAGATCTATTATTACATATAGACCAATCATTACATTTTTTACAAATTTCACATACAAAATCTAACCTACTATTCTTTCTATCTATTTTTTGAATTGTATTATAAATACTACCTTCTTTATTTCCTTTTCTTCCTAATCTTCCTAATTTTCTTGACATATAAAATTACCTCCACTTTTCAAAATATTTTTCAAATAACACTTGAAAAGTGGAAGCTTTTTATATATAATACAAAAAGTAATCACTTTTTAAGTGTTTACGTCCTGGATAATGTGTGACGTTCCGCAAAAACAATGCACATTATCCTTTTTATTATTTATAAATCTATTTTTATTACACAACCTAATGTTGGTTTATCATCTGTACCTCCAGTAATTTTATCAATATATCCTTCTATAAAAAAAGTATCATTAGTATTAAATTCATTTTCAAACTTTTGAAATAAAAAATTTGTTGATTTTTCAGGGATATGTCCCAATTGTTTTTCTAGGCCATCAATAATAGTAAATACAGCTAGAGCATGTCCAGTCTTTGAATAAGGATTATCTTTATCCCATTTAATATATACCTTTTGCTTAGCTTTGCAACGTTTAAGAATATCTTGCCTATCATCAAACGTAACACCAGCAACATTTGTGTCAAATTGTGAATTAGAGGATATATGCAATGCAGTATTTTCAGTTCTTATATTAGTGTTTACTTTATTATTTTGGGTTTGTAACAAATATTCTTTTAATAAATCAATTAAAAGCCTAATAATATCTATAATCCAGCCTATTCCAAAAATTCCTAAAGTGAATAAATATAATATTCCAAGACCTGTTTTCTTTTCATAAAATTTATGGATTCCTAAATATCCTAAAAACAAACATAAAACAAAATCAATTGTTTTTTCTTTTTTATTCATAAATTACCTCCGATTATTTAAAAGTTTATATATAGGATATTATCAAGCTTCTTGTATATCTGTTTTTTTCTCAATATACTTTGGAACATCAGTTAAATCTTTAATGTTTTCAATTGCTTTTTCTTTTCCTAAATTATTTAATTGTTCATAATAATGTAATAATTGAATAGAGTTTGAACCATATTTATCTTTAATCATATCAGATATTTGAGTTGAACTAGTATCTGATATATATTTTTCATCACTTAAACCAGCAAGCCATGCAGGATTAACATTAAAAAATTGAGCTAATTTAACAATAGTACTTCTTTTTACTCCTTGTATTTCTCCAGAAGCATAGCGAGAGATGGTAGCAGCTTTTTTACCAACAGCCTCTTCCATTTCACTTAAAGCATAATTACTATTTTTTATTAGTTCGGTTAATCTTAGTGCAAATAATTCATCCATTTGTAACACCTCCAATAACCACATTTTACTACATCTTTTCTTATTACGCAATATTTTTTGCAAAAAAAGTAAAAAAATTTCGCAAAAAGTATTGACAAGATATAAAAAATATTATATATATTACGTACAACGTAATTGCGTAACACGTAAAAATGGAGGTGATAAATTTGGATAGTAAAAGAGAAGAAATACTCAGAAAAATAGAAGGGTATATGAAATTTAGAGGAATGACAAAAACGGAAATGGCTAAAGTTTGGAAAAAAACAGAAATTTACGTATATAGAAGACTAAAGGGAACAGTAGAGTTAAGTTTGAGTGATATTTTGGATCTATGTTCAATATTAAATTTGTCAAAAGAAGAAGCGGCAGATATATTTTTTTAGACATTGATTACGTAATACGTAACAAAATAAAACAAGGGAGATGAGAAATTTGTGGTAGAAAATTTGATATTAAGAAATAAAATGCGGAACGTCACACAAAATCAAAGGAGGGAACAATGAAAACAAAAAAATTTTCAACAATGACATGGGAAGAAGCACCAGATACTATTCGGACCAGAAGAACTTGCGAAAATTTTAGGGATAGGAGAACCAGGAGCAAGAAAAAAATTTGATGAAAAAGATTTTCCACGAATACAAGGAATAGGAAGTACAAGAAAAGCAGATAAGAATGCCGTAAGATTATACATTCAAGGAATAAATATAAGGACCAATCAAAAGGATGCAATAATGTCATTGCTATTATTTGAATTAAAAAAACTAAATACAAGTTTGGAATTAATGAAAGGAGAAAAAGAAAATGTTATGTCTAATTAGTTATATTTTTATATTTTCAATAATATCAGCACTAGAAGCAGATTCAATTACATTAGTACAGGCTGTCCTTTGGGGAGGCTACGGATTATTAATGTTTTATCATACTAGCAAATCTTTTTGGAGTGAAATTAAAAAAACAGATAAGAAAAATAGACGAAAAAAATAAAATATGGAGGTGAAATCAATGGAAGAAAAATTACTTAGATTAATTAAAGCAGTAGATACTTATACCCAAACTAACAAGAATCATTATGCAGAACTAAACTATGAAGGAGATAATAGAAAAATCACGATTAGTATTAGAGAAAAAAAGACTTTTGTATTTAAACAAATAATTGAAACGATTGTGGATAAAGAATCTTTAATAAGTATTGACAACATAATCGAAAAATTAGAGAAAGGAGACTAGTTTGAAATGGAAAGTGAGACAATTAATAATCTATGTATAAGATTAGAAAATGGGAATTTGATTGAAATTCAGCAACATGAATATAGAAAAGTATTAGATAAAGCAAGTAAAAATTATAAGAAACTAATACAAAGATGCAAAACAAAAATAAAGGAACTAACCAACGCAACCAACGAAAATTAGTTCCAAGAATATTAAATTAAGTAAATACTCTTGATACCTATTTTAGCATAAAAGAAAGCAAAATACAAGTGTTAGGAGAAATTACGGAAAGGAAAACAAATGAATTTAGAAAAACAACTTGATGAATTTTATTCTATGTTAGACTACAGACCAGTTTCTTCTAATGCTATTTCTATATATTTTGTTATATTGACAATAGCTAAGAAATCAGGCTGGAAAAGTGATGTCAAAATAGCAAATTCAATTCTAACAAGTAAGTGCAAATTAAGCATTTCAGCCTTGCAAAGGGCTAGAAATGAACTTATTACTAATAACTATATAACGTATAAGAAGCGGATCTAATCAAAACGATGCTTCAAGATATGCAATAATTCGATTATATAAAGATGGATTGAAAGCATCTTTGATTTCTATGGAGGATTTTAACCCAAAATTTGAACAGCCGAACACACAGCCGAACACACAAGCGGACGAATATAAAAACGAACAAATAATAACTAAACTAAATTTATATTTTAATTATATTATAAATAATAATGGCGTGAGCAATTTTGAAAATATGAAACCTGTTGATAAAGATTGTATAGTTTCTGTGTTAAAGAGGTTAGATTTATACATAGACAACGTGAAAATTTTAAAGATGCTACCAGATTATCAATATTTTAATTACAAAATGCAATATTGGTGTATTCATGAAATTTATTTTAGTCCCTATAAATTGTTTTTAAATACGATGACAAGAAAACAATTCTTGTTTAGGTATTTTAAAGCACAAAAATATGGAAATTTAAACCGTTTGAACTATGAAGAATTTGTTAGATATTTCATGAGGTGCATACAAGAAGAAATGGAAGCAAGCAATAAAATCAATGATAGAAAAAGTAAGAGAAACGGAGGAAATAGATCATGTTAGATTTTATTATGAATTTATTAGGTTATGAAAATATAGAAAAGATAAAAATTCCAGAAGAATACAAATATCCTAGAACAGAAAAATTGAAATGTAAGGCACTATTTTATGAAAGAACAGGAGCTTTTCTGGATAAAGTGGTAATTAACAATGAAAAAACATTACTAGATGGCTATATAACATACATTTTATGCCAATGGAAAAAAATAAAATATATAAAAATATTAAAAATCAATTTATCGCCAGAAAAATATTTGAGTAAATATAGAGCTTATAGATTAAAACCAAAAGAAAAAGAAAGAAAAGAGAGGAGATAGTATACAAATGATTTATGAATTTGAAATGCCAGGAGAAATTGTAGGAAAAGCAAGACCAAGAATGAATACCAGAACAGGAAGAGCGTACACTCCATCTAAAACCAAAAATTACGAATATTTTTTGAGACAGTGGTTTATTAGAAAATATCCAAATTTTAAACAATTAGAATCAAGAGTAAAAGTAACTATTGTAGCATATTTTGATATTCCCAAAAGTACAAGCAAGAAAAAAGAGGATGAAATGCTAATAGGAAAAATAAGTCCAACCAAAAAGCCGGATATTGACAATATAGTAAAAATTATACTTGATACTATGAATAAATTTGCATTCAAAGATGATACGCAAGTTACAAAAATGGAAGTAGAAAAGAAATATAATCAAACACCTAAAATTTATGTAAAAATTGAGGAATATTAGGAGGTAAGAATGTTAGCAAAAATATTAATTTTTATTATTACAGCACTTATATTTTATTCTCTTGGTCGTGAAGAAGGAATAAAAGAAAATAAAGAAGCGGTTAAAAATGCGATAAAAAGAAGTAAAAATATAAGTGAAATTAAAATGAGGCTAAGGATAAAATGAAGTTTAATAAAAAAGGAGGAAGATTATTATAAATAAAATATTAAATAGATTAAATGAATTTGAAGATAGAAAAAAAATAGAAATTCACAAAAAAATGAAAATAAAAAATAGCGAAATAAAAAGTCATTTAACAAAAGCAAAATATGAAATAGATTATAAATATTATATATGTGATTATTGTGGGAAAGAAATAATACTAACTTCAAATAAAGATGAAAGAACAGGTGGATTGGTATATTTTCCTCAAAGTTTGACTAAAAGAAATACAATTAAATTAGCTTTGCATAATAAATGTTTAAGAGCAGCAATAGCTGAATTTGAGAATTATAAATAATATAAATTTACCAGAGTGGATTTAAAAAAATATTTGGAAAGGATTTAGAAAATGAGTGAACCAAGAGAAGAATGTTATAAATGTCTAAATAATCAAAGTTGCCCAAGCATAGCGGATTATGGAAGTGTTATATGTATGACTAGAAGAAAATTTAAAATGCTGGGGAATGAAGAAGATAGTGTATATGCTATAAAGTTTGCAGTAATGCAAAAACAAATGGCTGAAAAAGAAGAGAGAATAAAAAAATTAGAAAAAGAAAATAGAAAACTAAGAATGGCTTTAAATGGTCACTTAGACAAGAACAAAAAAGCTTGTTTCATTGAAGATGGACATACAGGAAAATGTTTAGGATATTCGTTTTTTAATGATGATAAACCATGTATATATTGTCAAACTTGTGATGCTATTAATATTAAGGAGAATGATTAAATGACAAAAAACAAAGAAGGACTGGATATGAACAAAGTATATTGTATATATGGAGATGAAGACTACGGTTGTATTTATGTAGCTGCTAAAAATGGAAAATGTGCAAAAACATTTGCACAAAGTTCCTGGGTTGCAGAAACAGTAGATAGATACATAGATTTAAGAGTCAAAAGATGTTGGGGAATAGAAACAAAATATGAAGGCGAATTAAATATACGACAAATCAACTAGCTAGGTTTAGCCTGGTGGTATTGTAAATATTGTGAAAATGAAGAATTTGAGATAATAGATAAATACACATACAGATGTATGAAATGTGGCAAAACAGGAGAAATACCGTATTTACCATAAAAAAGAAAAAACGATAATTTAAAGAAAACAGCTAATACTAACAATGAGGTGTTAGCAATGACAGACAAAGAAATAATACAAAAATGGAAATCTGGTTTAAGCAAAAATAAACTAAGTGAAATATACAAAAGAGAATACAATATGCAAATAAGAATAATAAGAAGCACAGTAAGACACAGACACGATGGAAAATTTATAACAAGTTATGATGCTTTAAAGAAAATTGAACAAGTTATATATAAATATTTAAAAGAAAGTGGGGAAAGAACACAATGAATATCGATAGAAAAATAAATAGAAATAAACTAAAAAAAGCACAAGGAAACAACAAAATCAAAAATAATTGGAGAGCTTATCAAATTAGCAAATATGGAATAAAAGAATGGTGTAAAATTTACAATGCCTCAAGCAATATAAAAGACAAAGGAAATAAGGTTACGCCTAAGACAGCATATAATGTATAAAACCAAAGAAATGGAGGTTTTCAAATGAATTATATAAAAGAAGCGGACGATATTCTTTCAAATCACAGAAAATTAAAAGATAGTTTAGAAAATTTAAAAAATAGAAAAAATTATCTAGTATTCAAAAGTAAACCGAAAGAAATAGGAGGAATAGATTATTCCAAACCAAAAATACAAAAACATAATTACTCTGATAACACATTAGCACAGATATGTGAAATAGCACAAATAAATGAACAAATAAAAGAAACAGAAGCGGAACTTAAAATTGTAAATGATATAATTAAACAGATAAAAAAAGAAGATGAAATATTGGAAAAATTTTTAAAATTAAAATATATTGAAACTCCAAAAGATAATTTAAGAGTAATTAGTAAAAAACTAGGATATAGCGAAGATAGTAACCATACTATTTATGATATAAAAAATAGAGCATTAAGAGAATTTGCAATCAGGTATTTTGGAAGTAGAGCAATGAAATATACATAAGGGAAAAAGTTGCCATTGAAATTTCGAAATAGGTATGTTAAATTACTAATATGGAAAATAGAAATTTAAACAATAATTTCTAAGAACTAGAAGTTATGAAGCAAAACATTCTCCTTTGTTTTTGTTTTATTTTTTGAGGAATTTATCATTTATTTGGTAAGTTCCTTTTTTTGTAGAAAGAAAAGATATGGATATTAGTAAATGTATGATAAGAAAGTGTCAAGAATGTAAAAATTATAAAAAATGTTTTAAAGCTGAAACAGAAAGTAGGTGGCAAAAATCAAAGACTATGCAGAAAAGTTCTATAAATCAAAAGAATGGCAAAAATGTAGATTAGCTTTTATTGCATCACTTCCAGATAAAACATGTCCGAGATGCAAAGAAAGAAAAGGAAAAATCGTTCATCACAAAATAGAAATAACACCAGAGAATATTAATGAACCATTGATTACACTTAACTTTGATAACTTAGAATATATTTGTCAAAAGTGTCACACGCAAGAACATTTAAGAGACAAATCAACAAAAGATGATGTTATGTTTGATGAAAATGGAAATTTAATAAAGAAAAAGTCCCCCCCACAAAAAAATCCGAAATATCATGCTTAAGGACCGAGGGGGGCACCTCCGAAAAACACACATGAAAAATCTATACGAGGGGGGGTATGCACAAAAAGAAGGTGAAAAGTATTGACAAATAAGAAAAAACAAGAAATGTATGATGCACAATATTCAAAAATATCAAAATTATTTGAAGAAGTTGAAGAAAATAAGAAAAGCATTGTTACAGGCTTAATTGAACAGGCTTGTTTTATGTATGTACAATTAAAAGAATTAAACGAAATTATTAATAAAAAAGGCGTGGTTGAGAAATTTAAACAAGGAAAACAACAATTTGATAGAGAAAGACCAGCAACAAAAACTTATAATACTATGATTAAAAACTATAATCTTATCACTAGACAGCTTATAGAAAATTTACCAAATAAAAAGCCACTTGATCCAGATGATGAGTTTGAGGAATTTAATAAAATATGAATTATATACAAGAATATGTTGATAAGATTAGGAGTGGGGAAATTATTGTTTCATCAAAAGTAAAAACATTATACTACAAACTAGAGGATGATATAAAAAATCCAAAAGAAATACAAATATATGATGAAATCAATGATGAATATGAAAATCATAGATACATTTTTGATGAATCAAAAGCAAACAGACCAATTGAATTTGTGGAAAAATTTTGTAAGCACTCAAAAGGAAGAAAATTTGCTGGAAAGCCTGTAAAGTTAGAACTTTGGCAAAAAGCTTTTATTTCAGCAATTTACGGTTTCGTAGATGAAGAAACAGGATTTAGAAAATATAGAAAAGCATTATTATTCATTGCGAGAAAAAATGGAAAATCTACATTAGCAGCAGCATTAGGATTATATATGCTAACATCTGATAGAGAAGCTGGAGCAGAATGTTATTCAATAGCAACTAAAAAAGACCAGGCAAAGATAGTTTGGAAGGAAGCTAAAAGAATGGTAAAAAAATCTCCAGTTTTATTAAAAAGAGTAAGACCATTAGTAGCAGAATTATATTATGAAAAGCAAGAAGCCGTATTTTTACCACTTAGTTCAGATTCAAATTCATTAGATGGTTTAAATGCTTATTATGTTTCAGCAGATGAAGTACAAGCCATGAAAGATAAAAATCTTATAGATGTAACATATGACAGTATGAGTTCAAGAGAACAGGCGTTATTTCTTGAAACGTCTACAATGGGAACTGTAAGAGAAAGTGTATTTGATGATGAATATGAGTATGCTAAAAATATAATTAATGGATATACTGATAAAAATTCCGAATTTGTAGATGAAACCTTATTACCAGTAATTTATGAATTAGACAAAAAAGAAGAATGGCTAGATGAAAAATGTTGGATAAAAGCTAATCCAGGATTAGGTACAATAAAACAAATAAAAGAACTTAGAGATAAAGTATCAAAAGCAAAAATAAAACCGAATGAACAAAAGAATTTGTTATGCAAAGACTTTAATTTAAGAGAAACTAGCGTTTCTTCATGGCTAACTTATGATGAGTTAAACAATGAAGAAACTTTTAATTTGGCAAAAATGAAAGTTAAATACGGAATAGGTGGAACAGATTTATCAAGTACAACAGACCTAACAGCAGCAAAAGTAATATTTATGATACCTAATAATCCTAAGATTTTTGTTATGCAAATGTATTGGTTAGCTGAAGAACTATTGGAAGAAAGAATAAGAGATGACAAAATCCCATATGACAAGTGGAAAGAAAGAGGTTTACTTAGAACTTGTCCAGGAAATAAAGTCCATCCAAAATATGTTACACAATGGTTTTTAGAAATAAGAGACGAATATGGAATATATTTGCCATGGATAGGATATGATGCCTGGTCAGCTGAATATTGGGTTGAAGAAATGAAAGGATATTTTGGAGAAGAAGCAATGATTAAAGTCTATCAAGGAAAGAAAACATTATCATCTCCTATGAAAAATCTCGGAGCAGATTTAAAATCAAAGCTAATTATCTATAATAACAATCCAATTGATAAATGGTGTTTAAGCAATACAAATACTGATACAGATAGAAATGGAAATATACAACCAGATAAAAGTAAAAAAAGATTAAGAATAGATGGAACATCAGCACTATTAGATGCTTATGTTGTTTTAGAACAAAAGAAAAATGATTATTTGAACATGATATAGGAGGGAACGAATTGAAGGTAAGAAGTATGATTTCCAATATTTTTGGAAACATAAAACCAAAATATAAAGTTATAAATACTTTTAAATTATTGAATAATAGCGATTCAAGTTTTTATACATGGAATGGAAAATTATATGACAATAATGTAGTAAGAAGTGCAGTTGGAACAAATGGTATAAATGCAGCAAAATTAAATCCGAAACATGTAAGAATATTTGAAAATGAAATAAAAGATTCTCCTAATAAAAATTTAGCAAGAATATTAAAAACACCAAATAAGTATATGACAATGTTTGATTTTTTGCAGAAAATGATGATACAAAGAGAAATTAATAATAACGCATTTGCTTATATAGATAGAGATCCTAATATACCTGGTATGGACGGAATATTGGGAATATATCCTCTTGAATTTTCATCATTAGATTTATTAGAAGATGAGGACTCAAATCTTTTCATAAGGTTTAGGTTTAGAAATGGAGACAGTAAAATTGCATCTTATGAAGATATTATTCATATCAGAAAACATTTTGGTGAACATGATTTTTGGGGAGAAAGCAATACTAAAACATTAAATTCACAACTTGAAGTTGCAAATATAACTTCACAAGGTATAACAAATGCAATAAAAAATACAGCATTCATAAGAGGAATATTAGAATTTGCACAAGTATTAAATCCAGATGATAGGGACAAACAAGTAAAAGATTTTTCTGAAAGGTATCTGGATATAACAAAGAATAACAAAGGTTTAGCATATACAGATCCAAGATATAAATTTCATGAAACTAAAACAGAGCCATTTGTACCAAACAAAGCACAAATGGATTATACAAAACAAGAAATATACGAATATTTTAATACTAACGAAAAAATCATAAAAGGAAATTTTACTGATGAAGAATGGATTGCATATTTTGAAACTACAATAGAGCCATTTGCAATACAGATGAGCCAAGAGATGACAAGAAAAGTTTTTACAAGAACTGAAAGATATTACGGAAATGAAATTATTTGTGAAGCTAACAGACTTGCGAATGCTTCTAATAGTACAAAAATTGAAATATGTAAAAACTTGAAACATCTATTTACAGTTAATGAACAAAGAGAAATGTGGAATAGAGGACCAGTTCCAGGAGGAGATAAGAGACTACAAACGTTAAATGATGTTAATGCAGATATTGCAGACCAATACCAATTACAAAAAACGGAAGGAGAGAAAGTAAATGAGTAAAAAAGGAGAAACAAATAAAGAGGCATTACAAAGATTAAGAGAAAACAGAATGTATAGAATATTTACAAATTTAAAAACTAGAAATGAAACAATTGAAGGAGAAGAAGGGCAAGAAATGATTGTCCAAGGACAGGCAGTAACTTTTGAGCAAGAAACGGTATTATTCAAATGTGGAGATACAGAATACAAAGAAGTAATTGACAGAAATGCTTTTAATGAAGCAGATATGTCTGATGTAATATTTAATTATAATCATTCTGGAAAAGTAGTTGCAAGGACAAGAAATAATACACTCAAATTAAGTATAGATAGTAATGGATTAAATATAGAAGCAAGACTTGATGGAACAGAAGAAGGAAGAAAGTTGTATGAAGAAATTAAGGGAGGATATATCGACAGAATGAGTTTTTGTTTCGATATAGAAGAAGAATCATACAACAAAGAAACACACACATGGAGAGTTTTGCAAATAGGAAAATTATATGATGTCAGTGCGGTGGACATTCCCGCTTATGATACAACTTCAATCTCAGCAAGGAGTTCTCGTTTGGCGGTGGCTGAAAAAGAACAGAAAGCTCTGGAGAGAGCCAAATTGCAAAAAGAGAGAAGTAAAAAATTATTATATAAAACATATTAAAAAAGGAAGGTAGGAAAGAAAGATGAACGAAAAATTAAGAAAAATTTTAAAAAGAAAAAAAGAAATCAGAGCAAAACTTAATGCTCAAATTGAAGGAACAATTGAATTAACAGATGAAGAAATTAAAGCATTACAAGGTGAACTTGAAAACTTAAATGAGGAAGAAGAAGCAGCAGTTGAAGAAGCTGAAAAAGAAGAACAAAGAAATAAAGCAGGAGAATTAACAAGAAGAGATAAAGATGCTCAATTAAGAATTGTTAATAAACCAGGAGAAGTGCATGAACCTGAAACAGAATTATCTTATGAAGAAAGAAGTAAAAGAGGAAAGGCTTTAAAACAAAAAAGAGCAATAACAGTTGGAACAAGTAAATTCGTTGCTCCTAGATATACAGGAAAAGGAGTAAATGATACTTTTAATGAAGTATCTACATTAATCGATTTAGTAAAAATAACTCCATTAGAAGGAGGAGAATCATATCAAAGAGGATATGTTAAAAAATATGGTGAAGGTGGAAAACAAGATGATACTACTAAGAAATATAAAACTATTACACCAGAATTTGGATATGCTGATATAAATAAAACAAAAATGACAGCATATTACGAAGAACCAGAAGAAATTAAAAAATTAACTGATGCAGATTATCATGATAAAATAGTAAACGGTATGACTATTGCTGAAAAGAAAAAAATGTCAAAAAGTATTTTAGTTGGTGATGGATTAAACGGAGAATTTCAAGGAATATTTAGTAATCCAACAGGAGAAGGTGTAGAATTTGCAATAGACAAAAATGAAGATTTATCAATTTCGCAAATAGATGAAACAACATTAGATGAAATTGTTTATAGCTATGGTGGAGAAGAAGATACAGTTGCAGATGCTACATTAATCTTAAATAAAAAAGATTTAAAGGCATTTGCAAAAGTAAGAAATGCAGACGGTAAAAAAGCATATAAAATTGTAAACAAGGGCAACACAGGAACAATAGATGATATACCATTTGTTATAAATTCAGCTTGTGGAATTCTAAGTGCGAAAGACACAGCAAAAGATACATATTGTATGGCTTATGGTTCATTACAAAATTATGAAGTAGCAATATTCTCTGAGTTAGAAGTAAAACAAAGTGAAGATTTTAAATTTGATGAAGGACAAATTGCTCATAAAGGAGCAGTTTTTGCAGGAGGAAACGTAGCAGCATGGAATGGATTCATAAGAGTAAAAAAAGCTGAAGCAACAACTACTCCAACAGAACCAACTGATGATGAAGAGGTTGCTTAAAATTAAATAAATTATAAAATAAAGTCAAAAGGAAATATTCAAAACAGAGTATTTCCTTTATTTTTAAATAGGGAGGAAAATCAAAATGATTATAAAATATAAAGTAGAAGTAGGATTTAAAGACAAATACACAGGAGAAAAAGTAAAAAAAGATACTGTACTTAACGTTGGTATAAAAAGAATGAAAGAGTTAAATGAAAAAGGAAAAGGTAGGGTAATTGATATTATTATGGATGACACAAATGTTAATGAATCAGAAAACGAAAAAACAGATGAAAATCAAAAAGCAGATTCAAAAAAGGAAGAGACATCAGAAGTAAAATACACAGAAGAAGAATTAAAAGAAAAGACAGTTAATGAACTAAAAGAACTAGCAGAAAAAGAAGGTTATGAATTAAGTAAAGCCGCAAAAAAAGATAT
Organism: uncultured Clostridia bacterium; assembly: GCA_944386695.1. Classification (GTDB taxonomy): domain Bacteria; phylum Bacillota; class Clostridia; order TANB77; family CAG-508; genus CAG-269. Next base: position 24,389 of record CALXCB010000010.1, read on the forward strand.
TATACAAGAAATATTAGAATTGCAAAAATAGGAAGGAGAAAAAATAATGACACCAGATATTAATACTATATTCAAAGATGATGAATTAAGAAAAATAGTAGGATTAACAATAGATGAGTTTGATGATGAATTGAAAAGATTAGGTAATGCAGCCATTAAAAAATTAATTTTATCTGGTGTTAATTCTTCTAAGATAAAAGCAAAAGACTCATATATAGAGCAGACAATTTCGGCATATATAAGAGGAAATTATAGATATACAGATAAAGACATAGCACAGGAAAATAGATTAATTTTTGAAGAAAATAAAAACTTTATGAGTTCACTTTCTGAGTATACAACTGATTCTGCAGATACAGTTGAAGAAACAGAGGTGGAAACTAATGGATGAAGTTATTTATTTGTTAAAAAATCAACCTGGAAAAAATGATATGAGAGATCCAACAAACAAAATTGAAGAAATAAAAAGATATGCAAGAATAAGAAGCATTGGGCAGAGAGAGGCATATCAGGCAGCAGCAGTAGGATTAAAACCAGAGTTCATAGCAACTATATGGAAGTTTGAATATGAAAATGAAGAATATTTAAAATACAAAGGAAAAGAATATAAGATACAAAAAACTTATATTAGAGATGATGAAAGAATTGAATTAACTTGTAGTAGTAAAGTTAATAATGAGGAGAATGCTTATGGCAGTACCTAAAGCAATAAAATTTACGAAAAATGGATTTGAATACATCAGTCAAGTTGATAGAACAAAATACATGCTAAAAGAATTAGTTCATGCAGCTAATAAAGATGTAGGAAAATATATAACAAAAGAAACAAAAAAGAAAATAAGGCGAAGAACTGGTAGAGGAAGAAAAAATACACAATATTGGGCAAGAAAAGATGGTAGCTTACTTTTAGGATATAAGAAGCGGAGGTTTTTATTTAGGATTTAAGGAATTAGGAACATCCAAAACTGCAAAAGAAGCAATGCTAAAAAACACAGTTCTTAGCAAGAAAAATGAAATACGAAAAATACAAGGAACATATATTAAGTCAATTGAAGATGAAAATAAAGCATTAGGATTGATAGATGAAAGTGAGGAAATGGGATAATGAATAAACAAGAACCAAGAGTATTTATTAGACAACAAATATATAAAGAAATTAATCCAATTGTTGAAAGTTATTTTATGAATGCTCATAATAAGTCTAATTTTCCTTATGCCACAATTGATGTCAAAGAAATAGATGATGAAGCATATACTAGATATTCATTAGAAATAGAAGTCTTTTCAAAAAAAGAAGATACAACAGAGTTGGAAAAAATATGTGATAGCTTAAAAGAAACATTAAACAAAAAAAGAGTCATAGTTGATGGCTATGCTTATGTTATATGGTTTGATACATGTTTAACAGACAAAGAAGAAGATAAAACAATAAAGAAAAGAGTTTTATCTTTTGAAATTCATTTATTTAGTTTTAATTGAAAGGAGAAATAAATAAGATGGAGTCAAAAATAACAAAGGAACAAATCGAAAATATTCAATTAGATCATGGTATATTATTTAAAAACTATGGATTAGAAACACAAGAATTAATTGCACCAGTCAGAGGTGGAACAAATTTTAAAGTAGAAAGAACCTACAGAAATATAGAGTTTGATGGAGCAAGGGGAAAAACAAAAGGATTAAAAACAATAGATGATGAAAATGCCTCATTAACAGTAAAGACACTAAATGCAAGTTTAGAAACATTTGCAGACAAATTACCAGGAGCAAAAATCACAAGAGATTCTAGCGGTACAAATAAAATTACAAAAATTGAAGCTACTAATATAGGAATCATTAGTGAGGATGAATATATAGAAAATATTACAGTATTTGCTCAAAAAATCGGTGGAGAATATGTAAAAATCACTATTACAAATGCACTAGATGAAAACGGATTAGATTTTTCAGCAGTACAAAAAGCTGAGGGAGAAATAGAATTAGTATATAGTGCACATCATGAATACGACTCTACAAAGAAAAAAGCACTTTATACGATAGAAAATATAGATGAAATAAGTTATGAATTAGAGGAGGCATAATAAATATGAAACTAACAATAGATTCAATATGTTTAATCAGTTCTATTTTAGATAAGATAAAAATAGATGACAAATTTATAAATGATATGTTTTTAATTGGAAAAGAAGCAAAAGGAAAAGAAGCAAAAGATATTGATATGATAAAAAACAAAATAGGAATGAATATCATGTTAAAACTTGGAAGCAAATTACATGAAGTAAGAGATGAATTAATAAAATTCGTTGCAGTATATAAAGAAATTTCTGAAGAAGAAGCAGCAAAAGTTGACATGATAGAAGTTATAAAAGATTTAATATTAGATGAGGATTTTACAAGTTTTTTAAAACGAATGGCTGTACCAAAACAGAAGAAATAATATATTTACTAAATAAACATTTTGGTATGGTCAATATTAAGGATTATCCGCTAAGAAAATTAGCGGATTTTTTGCAGTTCGCATACGAAAAAGAATTTTATGAAAGATGGATGACATTATATCCACTTATGGAAGCTGGATTTATGCCTTATTGTTCATTTAAAGATTACAAGAAAAAAATAAAAGAAAATGCAAGTATTAAAAGAAAGAATATGAGTATGACAGATGAACAAATATTAAAAGAAGGTAAAAAGATAGTAGAGATATACGAGAAAAATCAACAAAAGGCAGGTGAAAAAGTTGGAAATATTTAAACTATTTGGAAGCATTTTTGTTGATACAACAGAAGCAGATGAAAAAATGGCTAAAACTGATGAGAAGCGGTAGAAGTATTGGAAATATGTTTGGAGATGTTGCTAAAAAAGCTACTAAATGGGGATTAGGAATTGCAACAGCAGCAGTTACTGCTGCAACTGCAATTGGAGGAATGGCAGTCAACACTTCACAGGAAATGAATAAAGCTACAGACAGTTTTATAGCTGCAACAGGTGAAGCAACAGAAAAGACAGAACAATACAATCAAGTATTAGGAAACATTTATAGAAACAATTACGGTGAAGATTTTCAAGATATAGCTGATAGCATGGCACAAGTAAAGACACAATTAGGAGAAATTAACGATACTGAATTACAAAATGTAACTGAAGATGCCTTAGCATTAAGAGACACATTTGGATTTGAAGTAAATGAAAGTGTCAGAGCTGCCAAAATGCTTATGGATCAATTTGGACTTTCATCTTCAGAAGCATATAATCTTATTGCACAAGGTGCACAACAAGGACTGGATAAAAATGGCGATTTATTAGATTCTATTAATGAATATTCTGTACATTTTAAGCAAAATGGTTTAAGTGCAACAGATATGTTCAACACATTTAAAGCTGGAGCAGACTCAGGAGCATTCTCAATTGATAAAGTCGGAGATGCAATAAAGGAAATGGGCATCAGAATGAAAGATGGCTCAGCAACAGAAACACTAAAATCCATGAATATGGATGCAAAAGAATTAGAATCAGCCTTTGCTGAAGGAGGGGAAAAAGGCTCAGAGGCATTTAATAAAATTATAACAGGCATAGCTAATATTAAAGATCCACTAGAACAAAACCAAGCAGGAGTTGCTATTTTTGGTACTATGTGGGAAGATTTGGGAGCAGATGCAGTATTAGCAATGGCAAATACAGAAGGTCAATTCAATCAATTGACTGATACTATGGGGCAAATTAAAGAAATAAAATATGATAACCTAAGTGACATGTTTGAAGCTCTAAAAAGAAATATTGAAATGTTACTCGTGCCATTAGGAAATGCGTTGATGCCAATATTACAACAAATAGTACAATTCTTAATGGATAATATGCCTTTAATAGAAGGAGTAATACAACAAATTGCTCCAGTAATAACAGATTTATTCGGACAATTATTACCACCTTTAATGCAATTAGTACAGACTATAATGCCAGTTATTTTTAATCTAATCCAGCAAATAGTTCCTTTTATAACACAAATAGTCCAAGCAGTATTACCAGTCTTTGTAGAGTTACTTAATATGTTATTACCGCCACTAATGCAAATTATAGAAGCAGTATTACCTATTTTAATGCAATTAATACAGGCATTGCTACCTATATTACAACCATTAATTGAATTGTTACAACCTATAATTAATTTGTTTATGACTTTATTACAACCTTTAATAGAATTAATAAATATGATTTTACCGCCATTGATAACATTATTTACAAATATAATTCAATTCATATTACCTGCTTTACAATCGGCATTAACAGTAGTAGCAAGTATTTTAGGGGGAGTATTCTTAAGTGCATTTAATTCAGTAAAGGGGATTATAGAATCAGTAAAAAATACATTTCAGAATATAATTGACTTTATAAAAAATGTATTTACAGGAAATTGGAGTGCAGCATGGGAAAATGTAAAAAACATATTTTCTAATATTATTAGTGGATTAGGAAATATATTTAAAATACCTATAAATTTCATTATAGATGGGATAAATACTTTTATTAGAGGATTAAATGGATTACAAATACCTGATTGGGTTCCCAGTGTAGGGGGATTGAGTCTAAACTTACCAACAATACCACGATTAAAAGTAGGTATGGATTATGTTCCAGAAGATGATTTTCCGGCTTTACTACATGAGGGAGAGGCAGTATTAACAAAAGAGGAAAATAAGGAATATAGGCAAGCAAAATCAAGAACAAATGATAATAATATGGGCAATAATGCAGAATATTTAATACAAAAATTAATAGATATTTTGCTTGCATACTTTCCACAATTTAAAGAGTTGATGAATAGAGAAATTGTTTTTGACGATGGAACTGTAGCCGCTAGATTAACACCTTTGATAGATAAAAATTTATCAGACGAAGAAACAAAAAGAAGGAGGGGGAATTAATTGATAGGAGTGCAAATAGGAGAAAAACATACATATAAAGATTGGAATTTAATTCTTACCTCAACTGATATTGATTTTCCAGATCCAAAAACAGAAACTGTAGATGTACCAGGTACAGATGGAGAACTAGACTTTTCAGAGGTTTTAACAGGAGATATTTCATACAAAAATAGAAAAATAAGTTTTGAATTTGAGATGGTTGATAGATTTGCAAACTGGAAAAATAAAATTAGTGAAATCTCTAATTATTTACATGGAAGAAAGTTTAACATAATTCTTGATGATGATCCTAGTTTTTATTATTATGGCAGAATAACTATAAATAATTTTAAAAGTAACAAAAGTACAGGTACTATTACTATTGAAGCAGATGTTGAACCATATAAATATGATTTGTATAGCTCAATAGAAAATTGGTTGTGGGATCCATTTAATTTTGAAACGGGTATTATTAATGAAACGAATGAGCTGCAAGTTAATAGTGAATTAGAAGTAGTAATATATGGCAGAAGAAAAAAAGTGGTACCTATAATAAATTGTAATTCGCCTGAAAATCAAATGCAAGTCATTTTTAAAAACGAGGCATATAACTTATCTAATGGAACACAAAAAATCCTAAATATTGAAATATGTGAAGGCAAAAACGTCTTAAAATTTATTGGTAATGGAATAATAAGTATTGAATATAGGGGAGGCAGTTTATAAATGTATCAAGTAAGATGTGATAATAAAATCATATATGATTTACGCGATGAAAATTTGAAAATTATTTCTCCAAATTTGACAACAGAAATAAATAAAACAGGAACTTTTGATTTTACTATGCCTCCTCAAAATCCGTGTTATGACATAATTAAAAAATTGAAAAGTATAATAACTATTTATCAAGATGAAGAGGAAATTTGGAGAGGTAGAGTATTAAATGACAAACTAGATTTTTATAATAGAAAGCAAGTCGAATGTGAACGGCGAGCTTTCTTTTCTTTTAGATACCATACAAAGACCATATACTTTCCAAGGCTCACCAAATGATTTATTCAAACAATTTATAGAAACACATAACAGTCAAGTAGAAGAGTCAAAACAGTTTGTAATAAGAAATGTGAATGTACCTGATGGAAACAATTATATTAATAGAGAAGATAGCAATTATTCATATACATGGGATACAATAAATGACAAATTAATAGATACAAATGGTGGGATTTTAGAGACAGGATTATTAGAAAATGAAAAAAGATATATAGATTATATTTCAGAATATACACATATAAATTCTCAAGTAATTCAGTTTGGAGAAAATTTATTAGATATTACACAATATGCAAAAGGAGAAAATGTAAAAACAGCTATAATCCCACTACGGGAAAGATAAATTGACAATATCTAGTGTAAATAATGGCAAAGATTATATTTATAATGAAATAGCAGTAAAATTGTTTGGTTGGCTTTGGGATACAGTAGAATACAATGATGTAACATTACCTGAAAATTTGCTCGCAAAAGGGCAAGAATACTTAAGCTCAGTAATAAATGAAAGTATAACCATAGAATTATCGGCAGTGGATTTACATTATTTAAATTGTGATATTGAAAAATTTAAAAAAGGCGATCTAGTAAGAGTTATTAGCATACCACATAAAATAGATAAATATTTTCAAGTAAGTAAATTATCATTAAGTTTATCTGATCCAAAATCTTCTAAGTTAACATTAGGACAGACATTTTCCACTTTAACACAGAAGAGTAATAAAGAAAACAAAACTATAGTGAATACAGTTAATATATTAAGTGAAGAAACTAAGCAAAATAAAGAGAATATATCACTAGCTGAAGCAAGTATTCAAAGGCTAGATAATACTATTGTTGAAATAAATCAAAAATTTGGAGGAGTTTATACAGTAAAAGGAAGTATTGAAGATTATGAGGCTTTAATGGATTTAGAAAATATGAAAATCGGAGATGTATATAATCTTTTAAGCACAGGAGCAAATTATGTCTATACAGATTCTGGATGGGATAAGTTAAGTGAAACAATTGATTTGAGTATATATTTGAAATCATCGGATGCGGAGGACACATATGCAAAAATAACGGATTTGAATGATTTAATATCTAGAGTTGAAATTTTAGAAAATGGAGGAGGTACGGAATAGTGGCTAGTATAACGGAATTAATAAAGAATATTAGAAATGCAATTTATGGAAAAGATGTAAGAGAAAGTATAGCTTCAGCGATAGAGAAGACTTATGAGGATGCAGCAGAGCAAGGAAACGCTAACATGGAGGTATCAGAGGCAAGAGGAACTTTTACTACATTAAATAACCGACTAAATAATAGTGATAGTGTAAAAGCTGATAAAACGGAAGTAGAGGATGAAGTAATAGCAAGAAAGAATAAAGATAATGATTTACAGAGTCAGGTAAATAGTTTAGCGAGCGGAAGCCCTAAAGGTTCTTATAATACTGTAACATTATTAGAAACAGCCAATCCAGAAACAGGAGTTTATATAGTTCAAGAAAACGGACATATATATAGTTGGACTAAAGACGCAAAAAATGCGATTGATTTAGGAACTTATCAAGCAACAGAAGTAAAGAATGGTAGTATAACTACAGAAAAAACTAGTTTTTTATCAACCAAAATAATAAGTGATAATATATTTAATAAACAAGACTTTACAGAAAACTCTCTTATTTCTGCAACAGGTGAATTATCGGAAAATAATAACGGATATGGTACATCAGGTTTTATTAAAATTGATGCCGAAAATATTGGTAAAGAATTGTTTTTTTCTAAATATAATGCAAACGCTGGCTTTTATGACATAATTACTGTTTATAGGGTTGTTGCTTATGATAATAATAAAAGCGTTATTTCATCATCTGAAAATTATATAGATTCATATATAATACCACAAAATACTGCTTATATAAGATTTTCATTTTCTCAAAATTATTTAAATACTTTTCAAGCAAGATATGATGGTGTTATCCAATCATATAGTGAATATAAAGAAATATATAATTTTTTTGAAAATATTAACGGTGATAATATTTATAATCAATCAATAACAAAAGATAAAATACGAAATGGTACAATTAGTGAAGATAAACTCGATGATGACTTACAAGAAAAATTAGCAAATCCACAATTACAAGAAATAAATTTACTACTTCCAAATAAATTATTTATGATTGAAGAAGAACCACTTCGTTTGTATAAATCATCCATGATACAACCTCAAAAAAATATTTTAAATTGCCGTGTTGGTTTATTATCTGAATTTAATTTTTATACAGATAAAAAACAACCATTTGTTGAATTTTTAAACGAAAAATTAGATATTAATCCTTCTGATATTAGTGATAATATAAAAGTTAGAATCATGGATAACGAACTGGGAGTATTGTATGGTAAGAATATTGATGTTATTAAATGTAATGCGAGTAATGTTACAAATAAAACACCCATTATAAATATGTTCGGTGATAGTACAACTTATGGTGGAGTTATGTTACCAATCCGTCAAACATTAACACAATATAACATTAATCCTAATTTTATTGGAACAAAGCCATCTGGGACAGGAGAAAATGCAGAAGCTAGAAGTGGATATTGTTATGCAAATTACGTTGGATTAAGAACTCTCAGTCCTTCAGATACTCTAGCTGAATTTCCAAATTTCTTAAAACTTGCTACTAGTGAAGATAAAACAAATCATCCTGATTGGTGTTATACAAGAAGTGAAAACGGAAATGCAAAAGAAAAAACGTATAGTGAAGTAGTTGCTGATAATGGAGATGTAGATCAAGATTTTTATATTTTTGATTATGCTAATTATTTAAGTATTAATAGCTTTTCTACACCAGATATTGTAACTTTACGGACTTGGTATAAATGATTATTGGAAATACGAAGGTGAAGCAACAGAAATTTGTAAAAAGGCAATAACTATTATGGTAAATCAAATTCATAGTGCTTGCCCAAATGCAAAAATCGCTATAATACCTTTTCCGATAAATGGAGAGGAAAAAGATTTTAAATTCAAATGGCTAAATACAGTATTAAATTTAGCTGAAACATTAAATTCAATTTTTGAAAGCGATATAGTTGATGTAGTAGCTGAATATATTTCACAATCAAGAGAATTAGGCTTTAAATATACAGAAACTGAAACAGATTATAAAAGTGAAAATAAATATACAATAGATGATGCAGTTCACACGGGATTATGGGGATACACAGAAGGAGGAAAAGCAATAGCTTACTACATGATTAATCAATTATAATATGAAAAAATTGGAGATATAAATGATGAATAGATTAAAAGAAGAAATACTATTTTTAATATAATACTTATCTATATTTTTTTAGAAAGGAGATAACAAATGACAGAGTCTGTACAAATAGCTATCATAAGCGGATTATGTGTAGCTATTCCGAGTCTAGTAGGAACAATAGTAACAGCAATTATAAATAATTCAGCAAATAAAAAACAAAATGAAGCAACAGCTAAGAAAAGTGACGAAAATACAAAACTCACAATATATAGAATTGAACAATTAGAAAATAAAGTAAATAAGCATAATTCTGTTGTAGAGAGAACATTTAAACTAGAAGGAAGAATGACAGAAGCAGAACATGATATTCGAGACTTAAAAAAATCAAAAAAGGAAGAGGTGTAAAAATGTCAGTAGAAATATTTTTAGCATTGCTGTTAGAATTTTCAATATTGTAAGACAAATTGTGTAGATTATACTGAAGAAGAGAAAAATCAAATTTTGAAGTTAAAGTTTTTTATAGAAGAAAATTTAGAAAAAATGGTTAGTAAAAAGTGAAGGGAGAAAATCAATATGAATAAAGAGCAATTAAGAGAAATATTTGCTTATGCAAAAATAAATAACTTAGATGTGGCACTTGAGTTGACAGTTCCAACTAGGGTTGCTACAGAAATAATTATAGTAAAATATGATAATTTAGATTATAAACTAAAATACTATGAAGATAACTATAATTCAAAACTAGAATTAAACAGATGTGCAGATGTAAAAATCTTAAATGCAAAAGCAATAAAATTTGAAATATAAAGTGAAAGGAGTGAAAATATAATGAATAAAAAGAAAATATTTATAGCGATATTAGCTGTAATCATAGGGATAATAACAGGACTTGGCTTTTATGAAACGAATAAAGACAAAAGTACAGAAGAAATAGTAGGTAGTGCAGTAAATGAAATAAAAGACTATATAACTACTTATAATATGTCACAAGAGGAAATAGAACAATTACCAACAACAGAAATAACAGAGCAAACAGAAGAAGATGAACAAGAAGTATCAGCAGAACAAGAGGTAGAAGATGAAGGCTTTGAGCTGCAAGGAGAGATAGCGTACGAAGGGGACAGAGCAAACACTTGGAATGTGGAGCTTGGAGATTATATAGGTTTAACGTATTACAATCAAACAGACTCTCGTTGGAGAAATTATATGTATAGCTCAGTTGGAGATAGTTCTCAAACAATTGGAACTAGTGGTTGTGGACCCACTTCTGCAGCAATGATTGTAACAGCTACAAGGGGAGCTATAACACCAGACCAAATGGGAGACCTTTTCGTTCAGTATGGGTATAGAAGTTCAAATAACGGTACATACTGGTCAGCATTTAGAGCGGTAGCAGACGAGTTCAATATTGGATATACGGAAACATCAGATATTCAAAGAGCATTGCAATTATTACAAAGCAATAATTATGTAGTGGTTTCTGTAGGCAATGGATTGTTTACAACTGGTGGACATTTTATAGTTTTAACAGAATTAAATGGAGATACAATAACAGTATACGATCCATATTTGTATTCTCGGAAAATTTGATACAAGTACACGTAGAGGGAAAGTTACAGTAGATGGTAACAAAGTCTATGTAAGCATAAGTAATTTTATTAATTATGCAAACGCAAAAGGATTTTTCTGCTATGAACATGACGGAACAGCAACAGAAAATACAGGAAATGTAACAACATCTACATATACTAGATATGTTAAAACTAGCACAGGTATTGGAATAAATGTAAGAAGTGGTGCAGGAATTGGATATGATAAAGTAGGAGTACTAGCAGATGAAACATCTGTAACAGTTTATGAAGTATCGGAAAATTGGTCGAGAATAGGCACGAATAGATGGGTATGTTCTGATTATTTAGTATCTACTTATACTTCTTCAATTTCTAGCAATACAGTAGGTCAAACAAGAAAAACAAAAACTTGCTATTTATACAGTAATTCTAACTTGACAGGAACTAAATACACATATAAAGCAAATACAACTGTAACAATATTACAGAATATAAGTTCTAATATAGATAAAGTAAGAGTAAATGTAACTGGAAGAATAGCATACATAAATACATCTAATTATACAACTTCTGGAGGTTCTAATTCTATAAATAGCACAGTAGGTCAGTATAAAAGATTAAAAAATAGAACGTATCTATATTCTGATTCAAGTTTAAGCGGAACAAGATACACTTATTTAGCATTAACGCAAGTTAAGATTATAAGAAATGTATCAAGTACTGTAGATTATGTTTATGTTGTAAAAACGGGAAGATATGCTTATGTGAAAAATAATGTTTATAAATAAAAAAGAGCTAGATTAGTTTTATACTAGTCTAGCTCTTTTTTTATAGTCTTGATTTTTATAGAAATATTGTTTATAATATTAAAAAGAAAATTTTTATGAAAATAATAAAACAAAAATAGGAGAAGTATTTTGTATATTTATCACTTTCCAAGAAAAATAAATAATAATTTTAATGATATAAATAAGGTAATAAATGTTTACAATAAAATAAAAAAAATTAAAGATAACCAGATTACTTTAAATTTTAGTGATACAAATTGGATGTCAGGTGAATTAGTCGCTTTATTAGGGGCAATTTGCTATAATATAAAACATAAATATAATAAAGAAAATTTATATATTGCATGTTCCAAAAATATTGAGACCACATTCCAATCTAATAATTTTTCGAAGCAAATAACTAATATGCAAATTGGCAATACTAAAACTACAGCAATCGAATATAAATGTTTTACTGAAGAATTAAATAATAATAATTTAAATTGTTTTGATGACTATATAAAAAAAGAATTGAATGAAAAGTTAGAATTTAAACAGGAAGAAATCGATTATATTTGTTTGTTTTTAAGTGAAATATTTGTTAATGCGAGGACTCATGGAAGAACACATAATATTTTTTGTTGTGGACAAAAATATCCTAAGATGAATAAAATAAAAATTTTATTAGTGGATTTAGGAATTGGAATACCATATAATGTTAGAAATAGAGTGGATAAAACTATGAATGATATACAATGTATAAAGTGGTCTTTAAAAAAAGGAAATTCAACTAAAATAGAAAATGCGGGAGGACTTGGATTATATGATATTTTTGAGTTTGTTAAGCAACATGATGGGAATATAAGTATAATATCTTCAAATGGACAATTTAATTATAATGAAAATATTGAAATAATAAGTAAGGAAAATTTTGATGGAACTATAATAAGCATTGAATTTGATTATACATCTATTCGAAATATTGAAAATATGTTTAAAAATATTAGGAAAGAAAAAAATTTTATAGAGTTTTAGAAAGGAATTTTATATATGTTTAAATCTGATTATGAAATAAAAATTAAAGATTTTGTGAAAAACGAATATGCACATAATCCTGAGGATGGAGAAAAAATAGCAAATGAAATATTAAAAAATTATAAAGGTGATAGAAATATAATTATAAATTTTGAGAAAATAAAGACAGTTAATACGGCTTTTGCAAACAAGATAATTGAAGCGTTATATGAGAACTATGATAGAAAGGATTTAAATAAATATTTTAGTATGAAAAATATAAATGAGTTAATAAAAATAACTATAATAAAAGTTATAGAAAATTATAAAGAGGTAAATATAGATGATAATGATGATAGCAAATAAAATAGTAGAAAGTGGACATTTTCCTAAAAAAGAAAATAAATATATCGTAGATACAAACATATTAATTTATTTATATGGGGATGGATCAACTAAACAAAAAAATGAGAAAAAAGAGAGATTAAGCATAATACTAGCAAATGCACTAGATATTGGATGTGATGTGTTTATCCCATGTACAGTTGTTTCAGAATTTATAAATGTATATCATAGAAATTATTTTTATAAATATAAGAAAAAATTTAACTGGCAAGATTATAAAAGAGACTATAGAAATTCAAAAAAATATTTGGATAATAATAAATTTCTATATTGTACTTTAATAAATAATATATTAGATAGGTGTAAATTAATTAGCGATGGCTTTGCAGAAGCGTCAATTGAAAAATTAATGTCGATTGATGCGAATCAAGATTTTAATGATAATGTTCTTATAAATATAGCTAATACAAATGATTTATATATAATATCAGATGATATTGATACAAAAAAAATTCAAATAAAATAGTTGATATAGTAGTATTTAAGAGCACTAAATTTAAAAAGAAAGAAAATTGAAAAATTTAAAATTAGAGAGCTTAAGAGAACAAATGTCACAAAATAAGTAATTATTTTAACTATAATTTGCATTAAAATCGCATTAAAAAATATGTGAAGAAAGTCGGAAATGTTGAAAAAACAAGCAGTATTGATACAACATTTCCGACTACCCGCTCCAAAAAGTAAAATCGTCGCACCATGGCGATATATTGATAAATCAACTGTAAAAGGTTGATTTTTTTGTCGCCTTTAACTTGAAAAAGGAAGGATGGTGTGGTATGATTAGAATTGTAAAAAAGAAAAACAAAATACGAGAAGAATTACTCTCTAAAATTGAATGGGCTTGTAGTTTGAATTCTATAAAACTTGAACACATAAGGATATATGAAGGTTGTTTAAGAATTATAGAACACACAAACTTAGCGTATGTAGAACCACATAGAGTAATCATTAAAGATACATTATTTTTATTCTTTAATGAACACGATTACTTTTATGTGGGAGATTTAAGGTATAAATACCCCTTATCTCAATTAAAAGACTACATAGAAAGGCTACTTTAATTTTAGAGTTTTTTTGTGCCTTTCCATTCAGAAGTGAAAGGAGAGATTTTATAAAATGAAAGAAGAAAAGAAAATTGCAGG
>CALXCB010000011.1 GCA_944386695.1 uncultured Clostridia bacterium
GAATAAAAGATTTACCAGTTCGAGCTAAAGAACTAGGAATGGATGCTATGGCAATAACAGACCATGGAGTTATGTATGGAGCAATTGATTTTTATAAAGCTTGTAAAAAAGAAGGAATCAAGCCAATTATAGGATGTGAAGTATATGTGGCACCACGATCTAGATTTGACAAAGAGCCTAATATAGATAACAAATACAATCACTTAATTTTACTTGCAAAAAATAAGCAAGGTTATAAAAACTTAAGTAAGCTAGTATCTTTAGGTTTTATCGATGGATATTATTATAAACCAAGAATAGATCTAGAAATTTTGGAAAAATATAGTGAAGGATTAATTTGTTTAAGTGCTTGTTTAGCAGGTTCTGTAAATCAGGCTTTATTGAATGGTGAAACCGAAAAAGCTGAAGAAATTGCATTATGGCATAAAAGAGTTTTTGGTGATGATTATTATATAGAAATTCAAAACAATGGTTACAAAGAGCAAGTGCTAGCTAATCAAAAATTAGTACAACTTGCAAGAAAATTAAATTTGCCACTTGTTGCGACTAATGATGCTCATTATTTAAAAAAAGAAGATAAATATAATCATGAAGTATTACTTTGTATTCAAACAGGAAAAAGAATGAGTGATCCAGATAGAATGAGTTTTGAAGAAGGAGAGTTGTATATAAAATCTCCTGAAGAAATGATGGATTATTTTAAAGCATTTCCAGAGGCTATAGAAAATACAGTAAAAATAGCAGAAAAATGTAATTTGGAATTTGAATTTGGACACACAATACTTCCAAATTATGAGGTTCCAGAAGGTTATGCAACACATTATGATTTTTTGGAAAAATTATGCAAAGATGGAATGAAAAAAAGATATGGCGAAAATATACCACAAGAATATATAGATAGAGCGAATTATGAGCTTGGAATTATAAAGAAAATGGGATATGTTGACTATTATTTAATAGTATGGGATTATATCCATTATGCAAAAACACATGATATACCTGTTGGACCAGGAAGAGGCTCGGGTGCAGGTTCAATTTTGGCATATGCAATAGAAATAACAGACATAGATCCAATGAAATATAATTTACTTTTTGAAAGATTTCTTAATCCAGAGAGGATTAGTATGCCAGATTTTGATGTCGATTTTAGTGATGAACAAAGACAAGAAATAATAGATTATGTATGTGAAAAATATGGACATGATCATGTATCTCAAATTATAACATTTGGAACTTTAGCTGCAAAAAATGCAATAAGAAATGTAGCAAGAGCATTAGATATTCCGCTTCCAGAGACAGATAAAATTGCCAAAATGGTTCCAAATGAAGTACACATTACTATTAAAAAGGCAATAGAACAAAATATAGAATTACGTAATCTTTATGAAAATGATGAAAAAGTAAAAAAAATGTTAGATGTATCAATGGCTCTAGAAGGAATGCCAAAAAACACATCAACACACGCGTGTCGGAGTTGTTATAACAAAAGAGCCAGTAGATAATTATGTTCCGTTATATGTAAGAGATGGACAAAATGCAACTCAATATGTAATGACAACACTTGAGGAGTTAGGACTTCTTAAAATGGACTTTTTAGGACTTCGTACACTAACTGTTATAAAAGATACAAAAGAAATGGTAAAAAAAGATTTTAATATAGATGTAGAATTTGACAAAGATATGAATGACCCAAAAGTATATAAATTATGGCAAGAAGGAAAAACCTGTGGAATATTCCAATTTGAAAGTCAAGGAATGAAAAACTTCATGCAAGAATTAAAGCCAGACTGCTTAGAAGATTTAATAGCAGGTGTTTCACTTTATAGACCAGGACCAATGGATCAAATACCTCGTTATGTAAGGGGAAAGCAAACCGGAAAATATGAGTATACACATCCAAGCTTAGAACCAATACTAAATGTAACATATGGTTGTATGGTTTACCAAGAACAAGTTATGCAAATAGTACGTGATTTAGCAGGCTATTCTCTTGGAAGAGCAGATCTAGTACGTCGTGCTATGGGTAAGAAAAAACTAGATGTTATGGCACAAGAAAGAGAAGTATTTATACATGGACAAGTAGACGAACAAGGAAATGTAATTGTTCCTGGTTGTGTAAGAAATGGAATAGATGAAGAATCAGCCAACAAAATATTTGACGAAATGGCAGAGTTTGCAAAATATGCATTTAATAAATCCCATGCAGCATGCTATGCGGTAGTGTCATATCAAACAGCATATTTAAAGGCATATTATCCGTCAGAATTTATGGCAGCAATGTTAAATAGTTATTTAGGAAATTTAGATAAAGTACCAGTTTATATAGAGGAGTGCAAAGCTTTAAATATATCTATTTTAAAGCCAGATATAAATATAAGTGAACTAAAATTTACAGTTGATAATGGAAATATAAGATTTGGATTAGGGAGTGTAAAAAATGTAGGAACATCGCCAGTAGATACTATTATAAAAGAGAGAAATGAAAATGGAAAATATAAAAATTTTACAGATTTTTGCGAACGAATAGCAGATAAAGCAGTTAATAAAAAATGTGTTGAGAGTTTAATAAAAGCAGGAGCATTTGATGAATTTGAACAAACAAGAAGCACTCTTTTGGCATCTTTTGAAACAATAATAGATACAATACAATCAACAAAGAAAAAAGGATTAGAAGGTCAATTTTCAATGTTTGATCTAGGATCAAATAATAGTGAAAATAATATTGATGATATAAAATATTCCTTTGAAGAAAAAGAAGAATTTTCAGAAAGAGAATTGCTATCTCAAGAAAAAGAAATGCTTGGAATTTATTTATCAGGACATCCTCTTAGCAAATTAAAGGAAGAAATAGAAAGACAAACCAATATAAGTACAAGAGATTTAATGGCAATAGATAATAAAATGAATCGTGAAAATGAAGATAGTATAAATGAAATAGAATTGAGAAGTCAATATGAGAGTAATTTAAAATTTAAAGACGGACAAGAAGTAAAGTTTGCAGGAATAATAAATTCTGTAAAAAAGAAGTTTACAAAAAATAATAGAATAATGGCATTTGTTAGTATAGAAGATTTATATGGACAAGCAGAAATTATTGTTTTTGAAAATGCATATTTAGCAGCAAAAGACAGTTTAATAGAAGAAAATATTGTTTTAGTAAAAGGCAGACTAAGCATTAGAGACGAAGAAAAAACAACTATTATTGCAAATGAAATAAAAAATTTTGGAGTTCAAAAAAGAAAAGTTTTAAATATAAATATTACAAATTTAGATGAGCCTACAAAAAAGAAATTAAGAGGAGCACTTAAATACTTTACAGGTGAAATGAACAATATTGCAGTAGAAGCTCAGGAGGGAGAAAACACTTTAAATTGTGGAGCTATTTATTGTACAGATAAGATATTAGAAGTATTTAAAGAAATTGTGGGAAAAGAAAATGTTAATTTAAAAGAATTGGAAATAAATTGATATCTTATCCAATTATTACAAATAAAAAATATGACAATATAGTATTGACAGAAAAGAATAAAAATGCTTAAATAAAATTGGAGTAAAATCGAAGACTTAAGCTCATAGTTTCCAATGAATAGGGATAAATCATAAGGCCAACTCTACCAACAACAGGGTCTTACGTGGCGGCAGATACAACAATTCGGGTAGCAACAAACCAGCAAGCAACCGCAACAACAACAATCCGACCAACAGCAACAACAACTATGGTTGTCGCTCCGCACTCTAATATTATTCCAGATTATGCATTTTACGGAATGTATACAGTGAAATATTAGATATTAAAGAGATTTATTCCTTCCTAATATAGGTAAAAATGTATCATCAAAATATGTGCTAGTAGTTCTACGAGAAGGACAAATGTATGTGTTTTGAGTCAAAAAAGAGTAGATTTAGATGTGCTAAATTTACTCTTTTGATAATTTTCGAATAAATCAGAAAATGAGAGTAATTTATTGACCGCTTACTTATTCTATAATCAGTTTTATATTTTGTCAAGAAAAACATATCGACAAAATTCGATAAAAATCTGTTTATAAGCAAGGAAGAGTTAATTGTATATGTATAAAAAATCCAAAAATGGTAAAGAATATTTGTAAAGCCAAAAAGGGGTGATGCAAATGATTTTATTATACATACTAATATCAATAATAGTAATATTAGCTTTTATAATAATATTCACATCAATAGAATTACAAATAGAGAATCTGGAATATATAATTCCAAAGGCATACAGAAAAAGTGATTTAAAAGGAAAAGACGATTATAAAATAACAATAAAATTATATATTTTAGGCAAAATTAATTATTTTAGAATCAATCTAACAAAAACAAAATCGGAGAGAGAAAGAATAAGAAGCAATGTAAAAAAATTTGAAAGAAAAATGTTTCAAAATATAGATAAATTTAAATTCGATATAAAAATCTTAAAATCTTTACAAACACTAAAATTTTTAAATATAAAATTAAAAAAATTAAATTTAAAAATAATCTTAGGCACTGAAGATGCAGCATTAACAGCAATTCTAATTGGAGTAATAGCAAGTTTTATTGGAATAATACTAAAAGGATTTATACAAAATGAAAAAACAAATTATTGGAAAATAGAGCCAATCTATCAGAATGTAAATTTACTAAAAATCAATTTAGATTGTATATTTCGTGTAAAATTGATACATATTATTTATACAATTATTATTTCAAAAAAAGGAGGAGAACAAAATGTCAGAACATCCAATAGAAGGACTTATGCTTACAGCAATGAATAGTATAAAAGATATGGTAGATGTAAATACCATTATAGGTGATCCTATTCAGATTTCAAATAGTACTGTTGTTATTCCAATATCGAAAGTCTCATTTGGTTTTGCCGCTGGAGGAAGTGAATTTAAAGGAGAGACAATAGACGAATATAACAAAAAAGATAAAGATGAACAAATACAATACAGATTACCATTTGGAGGACGGAGCAGGTGCTGGTGTTTCAATAAATCCAATTGCATTTTTAGTAGTACAGTCAAATGTTGTAAAACTATTACCAGTTGATCATTCAAATGTTTTAGATAAAATTTTAGATTATGTGCCAGACCTAATAGACAAGGCAAATTGTATGATGAATAAATGCATACAAAATAAAAAAGATTTAGGGGATAAACTAATAAATAATATGAAGAAAAAGTGTGAAGAAAAAATAAAAAAGCCAGATATAGAAAAGGTTGATAAAAAAGAAGATGAAAAAGAAGAAAATCCAAGTATTACAATAGAAAAAATAAATATAAAACAAGAGCAAGAATAAATTTATTCTTGCTCAAAATATGCACAATTAGAATTTGATGCTGAATTAGAAGACAAAGTTGTAAATATTTTAGAGGAGATAGTCTCATAAGTACACTCTCCATTTTTTTGATATTTACAATTTTCAATACAAGGAATCATTTGTTAAACCTCCATTAAATAGTATATGATCCTAATTTAGTATTCCTCTAAAAATTCTTTTTATACTCAGAACACAAATGTTTTACAGTACATTCATTACATAATGGATTTCTTGCTTTACAAGTATATCTTCCATGCCAAATAAATAAATGATTTATATCTTTATAATCAGATGGATCAAACATTTTTAATAAATCTTGCTCAATTTTGCTTGGTTCTTTTTCATTTGATAAACCTAATCGATTAGCAATACGTTTACAATGAGTATCAACAGCAATACCGTTTAGCAACTCCAAAAGCTTCTAACATAATTACATTAGCACTTTTTCTGCCAACTCCTGCTAATTTCATTAAGCTATCCATATCTTGTGGTACTTCACCATTAAAATCCTCTAAAATCTGTTTGGCACATTTTTTTATATTTTTAGCTTTATTTTTATAAAAACCACATGGGTGGATTAAATATTCAAGTTCAGCTAAATCAATATTTGCAAAATCTTGTATTGATTTACATCTTTTAAATAATGCAGGGGTAGTTTGATTAACTCTTTCATCTGTACATTGAGCAGACAAACAGACAGCTACAAGCATTTCAAATGGACTTGAAAAATCTAAACTACATTTAGCATCTGGATAAGTATTTCTTAAAATATTTAATAATTCAATTGCTTCGTTTCTGGTCATAAAAAAGCCTCCTTATAAACTATAGAAATATGTCGATTTATGGGAATAATTATACAAATATTAAATGAATTTGTCAAAAGGTAACAATAATTTACAAAAAACATATAATAATATTAAAAGTGTTGGAGGTAAAAGAAATGAAAGGAATATTGAAAAAAACATTAGGAGTATGTTTAATAGGTTTGGGTGTTGGAATATTAATGGTTCTTTTACTTCCAATAACAGGATGGTTAATTCTAATAGGTCTAATAATAATAGCTGTAGGCTTTATATGGCTAGCTTGTTAAAGGAGGTACATATATGACAATAGTAGTAAAAAAAGTTCCTAAGGCATTTAGAGGAATAGTAAAATTTCTATTTAGAATAAAAGATTAAAAATAAACCGTCAATGAGAAATTAATTTTTTCATGACGGTTTAATCTAATTATATTTCATTTCAATCTAATGGACTTACTGAAGTTTTCAACAGTAATTCCTTACTTGGCAGTGAATAGTAATTATTAATTGAAAGATTTATGTAATTTTTTTAAATTGTTCTTGTAAATCAGAAAGCCAAGTAAAAGCTTGACTTATAGATAAGCTGTCAATATCAACTTTTGAAAATTCACATATAATTTCAAATACCTTTTTATCATTTAAATGCTTATCAAGAGAAGAAGTATGAGAAGTTTGAGTAATAGTAACAACTTGAACATTCAATTTTAATTTCTCTATTTTTTTAAAATATTTCTCAGCATTGGTGATAGGGAAACCACATTTAACAATATCAGTATTTAAATAAGATAGTTTTAAATCAAGAATTGGTGCAAATTTTTTAGCATCGTCAGAAATAAATATATAAAATATTCCATTTTTAAAAAGATAGTATGTATTAGGATCTTCTTTTTTAAAGATAGATATTTTTTATATAATTTACTACTCATTTTACCACAACCTTTTTTATAATATTAATAATTATACAGAAAAAAAACGAAAAAACAACAACTAATAATAGTTGGAAAAAAATATTTTCAGCAGTGATTAATTAATATAATTCAAAGATATATAATCTAACTAAAAAGGTGGAGGTAATATGTCTTATTTTAGTAGGTTTTATAAACAAGAAAAGAAAATAAGTAGAACATTAGATATTGATGAACAATTATATTCAGAATTGGAATATTTATCAAAAAATGTATATGAAGCATCAATAAGTAAACTAGTAAATGCATCAATAGAAAAACTAATAGAAACAGAGGATATTCAACTTTATGAAAGAAAAAGTAAGTACTATGTTTCAAGATCTTTTTTAATAAGAGAAAGTTTAATGGATGGATTATATAAATTAAAAGAAAAATATAGAGTTTCAATATGTTTACTTGTTAATGTTGCAATAAGGAATGCTTTAATTACAGAAAAAGAAGAAAAAAATGCAACATTAATTGCACAAAAAATAAATAAATGATATAATCAATTTGATAAAAATAAAAGGAAAGGAGGAGCCTGTAAATGGGAAGAAGTAGTGGCGGACGGAGGTGGCCATAGCGGAGGCGGCTTCGGAGGAGGACATTCGTCACGGAGGCTTTTCTGGATTAGGAAGAAGTTCTGGGGGTTTTTCTTCAGGAGGAGGATTTTTTGGCTACGGTCGGAGGGCATCATCACAACCATTTCCATTCTGGTTGGGGATGGGGTTGGGGGCCTATGTATGGACCAACACCGCCTAGAGGACCTGGTATAGGAGGCGCATTTATAGGTAGTATAATAGCAATAATTATATGTTTTATGATTGTGCTAGCAATGACAGGCAATAATAATAGTAGCCAAGTTCCAAAGAACACTAAGCAAAGAGAAGCTTTATCAGGAGTTGTCAATAAAACAGATTGGTATGAAGATCAAATCGGTTGGATTACAAACAAGAATGTATTAATAAGCGGGCTAGAAGATTTTTATCAAGAAACAGGAATTCAACCATATGTATTATTTGTACCATATTCAAGCAACTATTGGAATGGAAGCGACTTTAATGCTACATCAGCAGATGCATATTTAGAAAATGTATATAGCAGTAAATTTGATGATGAGGCACACTTTATTTTTGCATATTTTGCATGTCAAAACGATTCCAAATCAGAAATGGAAGGAGAATTTAGATATTTAAGTGGCTATTCAGCAGACACAATAATGGATAGTGAAGCTATAAACATTTTATGGGGATATTTTGAAAACAATTATTATGATACATCTTTAAGTATAGAAGAAATGATATCAAATACATTTTCTCAAACAGCCACATCTATTATGAGTAAGCCTACTAATGGTTGGGACTTTGCAAAAGTCGTAGTACGGAATAATAGGAATAGTTGCAGTTGTTTGGATTTTATATATGATATTAAAAAATAAAAATAAAAGGGAAAAAGAAAAAGAAGAATTCACAAAAGAAATTTTAAATAAACCACTTGAAACTTTTGGAGAAGATACAAGTGATTTAGAAGATAAATATAAATAAATTATTAAAAATTGAGAGGAGAAATAATTATGGGAATATTAACAAGATTTAAAGACATTATGTCTGCAAATATTAATGCATTATTAGATAAATGTGAGGATCCAGCAAAAATGATAGATGAATACATGAGACAGGTAACAGAAGAACTTGCTGAGGTAAAAAAAGAAACAGCTGGAATTATAGCAGAAGAAAAACGTACAAAACGTTTAATAGATGAAAATGAAGAAAATATAACAAAATATGATACTTTAGCTAGAAAAGCATTAGCAGCAGGAAATGAAGAAGATGCAAAAGTATTTATAGAAAAGAAACAAGGATATGTAAAACAAGGAGCAGATTCACAAAAATCATATTCAATTGCTCATGATAATGCAAACAAAATGAGAGAATTACATGATAAATTAACAAATGATGTAGTAAGCCTAGAACAACGTAGAAAAAATGTACAATCTAAAGTTGCAGTAGCAAAGACACAAGAAAAAATAAATAAAGTAACAGACTCAATGGAGGCAACTTCTGGAAGTATAAAAGCATTTGAAAAAATGGAAGCAAAGGCTGATCAAATGTTAGATGAGGCTAATGCAATGGCTGAACTTAATGAAAGTAGTGTAGATAGTACACAAGAACTAGAAGAAAAATATAATTCAACATCTGCTTCTGTAGAGAATGAATTAAATAAATTAAAACAAGAAATGGGATTATAAAATAAATGAGAAGAAAAACAAGGGAAAAAGTAAAAAAAGGTTTGCTAATTGCAGGAATTGTTTTAGGAATAATTTTAATAATTGTGGGAATTATTCTAGTCATAAAATTAAGTCAAAAGCCACAAATATCATATGATGATGGTTTAGTTGGTAAAAATTATTTTATAGAAATGACAATTGATTTAAATACTAAAACTGTAAAAAGAGATGATATAGAAACATCTTTAATAGAAGAATTTGATATTTCAGAAGAACAACAAAATTTAGCATTTACTTCAGCAGAAGAAATGAGGAATTTTTTATCAAATTCAGTATTTGATATATCTGAAGAAAATAATATATTTACAATAAAAAACAATTATCAAACAAAAAAATTAATGGTAGAAGCAGATGATGTAAAAGAAAAAGTCGAAGGAGAAGAAATTGTAAAAGTTGCCGATAATTTATATGTTTTAGAGTTCTATTCTGAAAAACTTACACGAGCAATGTACAATTATTATAAAGAACAAGACTATATTCAAAATATATATTTAGATGAAATATTTATAGATGAACCAATAAATGATATATCACAAACAATGTATGGAGAGTCACAAGTTAGTTTAAATAATTACCATTCTTTAGGAGTAACTACAATGGGCTTAGATAATTATCAAAAAATTATAAATGATAATGGTAATCCATCTGAAATAGTAGTTGCAACAATTGGTTATGGAGTAAATTATCAAAACGAAATTTTTAATAATAGAGTATTAACAAGTTGTTATAATTTCGTTTTAGATAATAATGATATAACAGAAACAATAGCACAGGGAAGCAGGATAGCAGAGGTAATTGTAGATTCAACAACTGAAAATGTGAAACTTTTGCCACTAGTAGTAGTAACAAAAGAAGGCTATACATCTTTGACAAGTATTATTATGGCAATAAATTATGCTATACAAAATTCAGATGTGGTGTGTTATGAATTGATAAACAGTCAAAGTGAGCCTATAGATATAATGCTAGAGCAAGCATTTAAAGAAAATATACCAGTATGTTGTTCATCAACAAGCAATAAAGTCAATTATCCAGCAAATCATGGTATGACAATAGCAATATCTTCATTAAATAGAAATTCAGAAATAGCAGAGTATTCTTCGCAAGGTGAATATATAGATTTTACAGCTCCTAGCACAGATGTAGAAGAAATATTTAATACAGACACAACTGTATCAAGATGGTCAGGTGCAGGATATTCAAATGCTCATATAACTGCAGCAATAGCATTAATAAAATCATATAACGAAACAGCTACAATATTAGATGTTTACAATTTTTTAAGAAATTATTGTGAAGATTTAGGAGATGAAGGAAAAGATGAACTATATGGTTATGGGTGTCCTAAATTTCAAGATTTAACAATTGCGGATATAGATAAAGATTCGCCAACAATATTAGAAATAAATTACGAAAACGAAAATTGGGAAGTGTTAAAACAGGTAAAGATTTTGGCAGCAGATAATATTAGAATTTCATCATGGGCAATAATTAAAAATGAAGGTGAACCAAAAGAAGAGGAATGGCAAACTCTAGAATCAGTTACACCAAATTTAGATGTCACAACAGAAGTGACAGAAAATGGAACATATTATATTTGGGTTAGAGATTCTGCTGGAAATACAACAACTCAAACTATTCAAGTAGATAAAGTAGATAATACTCCACCAGAAATAGCATATACAATTAATAAAGACACTTTAAGTCAAGGATATGTTACAATTACAGTTACATCTCAAGACACACAATCTGGTTTAAATGATAATCCATATAGTTGGGACAAAACTACTTGGTCACAAGAAAATAGTACAAGAACAGTAAAAGAGAATGGCAGATATACTATTTATGTAAAAGATAAAATAGAAAACATCAGTGAGAAAGAAATCTTAGTAGATTGTTTCCCACAAGAAGGAACTTATAATTTAGGTCCTGGAAATATAATTACTTCAATGGAAGTTTCATCAAATTGGACAGATAATACAAATAATGATGTAAAAATAGAATTAAACAAAGATCTAGATATAACTGGATGGCAAATAATGACCACTACTGATGCACCAACAAATTTTGTAGAAGTAAATAATGGTCAGTCAAATAACAATAATCAAAATAGTAATGAAACAGTAGATTTGCCAAATAATATAACAACGCAAAATGAAATTAATATTATAGACACACCGACAATGCCAGAAAATAACGAACCTATTATAATAAATAATGCATTTACGGCAGATGTAACATATTACCTATGGGTTAGAGATTCAAATGGATCCTTAAGTTATCAAACATTTACAATATCTAAAGCTATTATATAAATAAAAAGCAAGGGAGGAAGTAAAGTGTCATTTATAGAAGATATTAAAAACAGAGCAAAAAAAGAAATGAAGACAATTATTTTACCAGAATCAGAAGATAAGAGAGTATTAGAGGCTGCAAGTAAAGTAATTAATCAAGGTTTTGCAAATATAATATTACTTGGAGATCAAGATAAGATTGAAACAGAGTGTAAGAAATACAATATAGATATAAGAGGGGTTAAAATAGTTAACCCTCTTACATCAGATAAAAAAGAAGAATATATAAAAAAATTATATGAACTAAGAAAAGCTAAAGGAATGACAATAGAGCAAGCAGAAAAGCTTTTGAAACAATCAATATATTTTGGAATGATGATGTTAAAAGATGAAAATAAAGTAGCAGATGGGTTGGTTTCAGGAGCTATACATTCAACAGCAGATACATTAAGACCAGCTCTTCAAATTTTAAAAACAGCACCAAATACAAAACTTGTATCAGCATTTTTTGTAATGTGTGTTCCTGATTGTGAATATGGTCAAAACGGTACATTTATATTTGGAGATAGTGGCTTAAATCAAAATCCAACAGCTGATGAACTTTCAGAGATAGCTATATCTTCAAGTAAAAGTTTTGAGGTTCTTGTTCAGAAAGCACCAAAAGTAGCAATGCTTTCATATTCAACTAAAGGTAGTGCAAAATCTGAATTAACAGAAAAAGTAATAGAAGCCACAAATTTAGTTAAAGAAAAAGAACCTAAATTGTTAGTTGATGGAGAATTACAAGTAGATAGTGCAATAGTACCAGAAATTGCAAAATCAAAAGCACCAGATAGTCCTTTAAAGGGAAATGCAAATGTTTTGATATTTCCAAATTTAGATGCAGGAAATATAGGATATAAATTAGTACAAAGATTAGCTAAAGCAGAAGCTTATGGGCCACTTTGTCAAGGAATAGCTAAACCAGTAAATGACTTGTCAAGAGGGTGCTCAACAGATGATATTGTGGGAGTGGTTGCAATAACAGCAGTTCAAGCTCAGTAACCATTTGAACCGGTTCTTTTTGGTTCCGAGAACAAAAAGAACCGATCCAAATGGTTCCTAGCAAAAAGAGAGGTGTTTTATGAAAATATTAGTAATTAATTCGGGTAGTTCATCATTAAAATATCAAGTTATAGATATGGAAACAGATGAGATGCTTGTAAAAGGAAATTTTGAAAGAATAGGTCAAGCTGGCTCATTTTTAACTCATAAAGTTAGAGGTGTAAAACATAAATTTGAGCATGAAGTTAAGGATCATGAAGAAGCAATAAAATTTATTATAGCAAGGATTTTAAATAATCATTATGGAGTAATGAAAAGTTTAGATGAGCTTGCAGGAATTGGACATAGAGTTGTACATGGAGGAGAAAAATTCAGATTGCCAGTACTTATAACAGAAGAAGTTATAAATGAAATTGAAAAATGTTCAAATTTAGCACCACTTCATAATCCAAATGCAATAGCAGGAATAAGAGCATGTCAAAAAGTAGTACCACAAGTAAAAATGGTTGCAGTATTTGATACAGCTTTTCATCAAACAATTCCAAAAGAAAGATATATTTATCCTATTCCATATAAATATTATGAAAAATATGGAATAAGAAAATATGGATTTCATGGAATATCACATGAATTTGTAAGTAAAAGAGTTGCAAAACTTATGAATAAAGATATAAAAGATTTAAAAATAGTAAGTTGCCATTTGGGACAAGGAGCTAGTCTTTGTGCCATAAAAAACGGAAAATCTATGGAAACAACAATGGGATTAACACCATTAGGAGGGATTCCAATGGGTTCAAGGAGTGG
Organism: uncultured Clostridia bacterium; assembly: GCA_944386695.1. GTDB lineage: Bacteria > Bacillota > Clostridia > TANB77 > CAG-508 > CAG-269. The sequence continues at coordinate 13,500 of CALXCB010000011.1, forward strand.
GGACTTAGATCCTTCTGTGGTAACATATTTAATACGAAAATCAATGAAGCCAATATCAGGTGTTAAAGATCTTGTTAAAACAGAAAATCAAGAATTAACTCCTGACGAAGTTGATGAAATATTAAATAAAAAATCAGGAATGTACGGCATATCAAGGATATCATTGGATTTTAGAGATGTAGAACTAGATGCTTTGTCTGGAGGACATCATGCCCGCTTAGCTCTTGATGTATTTGATTACAGAGTAGCGCAAGAAATAGCTAAAATGGCAGTTGCAATAGGAGGAATAGATGTAATTACATTTGAAGCAGGAGTTGGCGAAAAGGGTATTTTAGATAGAAAAAATATTTGCAAATATCTCAATATTTTTGGAGTTGAACTAGATGAAGAGTTGAATAATGAGAAAGGAGAAGAAAGGGAAATTTCGAAATCTACATCTAAAGTAAAAGTGTGGGTGATCCCAACAAACGAAGAGCTTATGATTGCACAGGAGACATATGAAGTTGTAAAAAATATTTAAAAATTACATATTATATAAAGAAAGGAAGATTTTAAGTGAAAATATTAGTATTAAACTGTGGTAGTTCATCATTAAAATATCAATTAATTAACATGGAGACAGAAGAGATTTTAGCTTCTGGAAAATATGAAAGGATAGGAGAAAAAGAAGCTTTTATAACACATAAAGCTTGTGGAAAAAAAGTAACAATAGAACATATTGCAATGGATCATACAGAGGCAATAGATTTTACTTTAAAACAATTAATAAATCCAGAATATAAAGTAATAGATAGTTTAGATGAAGTAAATGCTATTGGTCATAGATTAGTTCATGGTGGAGAAAAAATAAGTGAATCAGTTATAATAGATGAAGAAGTTGTAAAAGTTTTAAAAGAATGTACGGATTTAGCACCACTTCACAATCCAGCAGGAATTATGGGAATAGAGGCATGCCAAAAAGTAATGCCAGGAAAACCAATGGTGGGAGTATTTGATACAGCTTTCCATCAAACAATGCCAAAAGAACATTATATATATCCAATACCATATGAATTTTATAAAAAATATGGAATAAGAAAATATGGATTCCATGGAACTTCACATATGTATGTTTCTTCTAGACTTGCTCAAATAGAAGGAAAAGATATAAAAGATTTAAAAATAGTAACTTGCCATTTAGGACAAGGTTCAAGTATATGTGCAGTTGATGGTGGAAAATCTATAGATACATCAATGGGTCTAACACCATTAGGTGGAATTCCAATGGTTACAAGAAGTGGAGATTTAGATCCTTCTATAGTTACATTTTTAATGAAGAAAGAAAATTTATCAGTAGATGAAGTTGAGAATATATTAAATAAAGAATCAGGAGTACAAGGAATATCAGGTTTAGCACCAGATTTTAGAGAAATTGAAGCAGCATCTTATGGTGATAATGAAAGAGCAAAAATTGCCATAAAAGAATTTACTTATTCAATTGCTAGTTATATAGCAAAATATGCTGTATCAATGAGAGGTATCGATAGTATTGTATTTACTGGTGGTGTTGGAGAAAATCAAATTAATATTCGTAAATGGATTTGTGAACAACTTGAATTTATGGGAGTAGAAATAGATGAAGAGGCAAATAATGTAAGAAGTGAAGAAAAATTAATTTCAAAACCAGATTCAAAAGTTAGTGTTTATGTAATACCAACAAATGAGGAGCTTATGATAGCTAAAGAAACGGAAAGGTTGATAAAATAATTTCTCATTAGGATCGGTTCTTTTTGAAAAAAGAACCGATCTTTTTGCGAAAAATCTAGTCCTAAAAGTACATTTATTACAAAGACATTACAAAAATATTACATTTGTATAACATTATCATTTTTTATTGACTTTAAAATTGGAAAATGCTTTAATAAATTTATAAGTCGAAATATGTAAAATTTAAAACAAAATAGATAAACAAGAGTAATACAAGAAACTCTATAAAAAAACAAAAGAGTTAAGAAAGGAGTTTGAAATGAAAAATAAAAAAATGTCTAAAAAATTATTGCCAATAATTCTTGTAATTATACTCTTAATTTTAAGTATTATAGGTATACTTTTAAATAGAAGAAATTCAATATTAGAGATGAGTCCACAGTTATTAAGAGCACAAAAATATGAGACAGCCGATGGAGATGATAAAGTTAACGATACAAGTGGTAATACTATAAATGGAATAACTTTTAATGCTTTTTTTCTAACTGATACAAATGGAGATGGTGAAGAAGAACGAATAAGAGGAACTTGTAATGAAATCGGGAATGAAGCAAATCTTTATATGGACATAAATGTAACAGGTGGAGGAAAAATTAATAATGCTACAATACAAATAAATTCAAACAACTTTTATTTTAATACATCAATAGTAAAAGATGATACAATAGCAGAAAATTATATATCTTCAAATACTAAAGAAATAAAAATAAATGAGATGACAAATGGAAATCAAAGACAGTTAATGGGAAATGTACGTTCTGGAGATTACTCATCATCAAGCACAGGAACAGCAGCTATAGGGAATGATACAACCAAATATAGTATGGAAAATAGAATTATATTTTCAGGAGAATATGAAGACAATTGGGGAAGAAAAAAACAATTTGAAAAAGAAATCCCTATTATAGTTGATTGGTATGGAACAGTAGATAGTTCAATTACGCCTAAAGACCAAACAGTAGAAGTAGCAGATTTTGATAATTTGGTAGCAAATAATGAAGTGACATTAGAGTTTGAGGTAACTGTAACAGAGAATAGAAATCAATTAATAATGTCAGAAAGTTATATTTCTGGAACTATTCCGAAATTTAATGGGTATGAACCACTATCAGTGAAAATTTCTGGTACAAATGTAAAATATACATATGATGCAGATACAGAAGCTTTTTCAGCAAAAATGGAAGCAGTATTAGATCAAGATGAAAAAGTAACTTTAAATGCATATACAAGTGAAACCTCTGGAATAAGAAAGAGTGTATTTAAATTTACATTGGTATATCCTGCAGATGCTTATTTTGCGTTAGGGGCAGATGTCAAAAATTTTGAATTAGCACTTCCAGTAGAAGCAACAATTAAAGGATATAATAATCCAAATACAGATGATGGATTTCAAAATCCATACACATCTGAAACAGCAAGTGGAGTAGTTACCACTAACTGGAAAATAAAGAGAGAAGGACAAGAAGAGGAAAAGTCGGCACATTTTAAAATGTATATTGGTAATTATATAAGTTATCCATACTATGATTATACAATTCTTAAAGACAAACCAATGAATATTTATACTGGAAAATCTTTAGAAGAAACGGATGATAGATATTTAGTTCATTGGGAGGCATATACAGGAATAAATGGTGCGACAGCTGGAATTACAATGCAAGAAGGAGATGTAGACAAGTTCGCAACTAATAGTCAAAATTATACCTCAATGGAGGAATTAACAACTAATATAGGAATTAGTTTCACTGGTGCGACAAATACCTTAGGCGAAGATGGATGGATAAAAGTATATGATGCAGATAACAATAATTTAATAGAAACATTCACATCAGAGGAATGGAACAAGTATACATCATCATCAGAACCTTATGTATATCCAAATCCAGTAAAACATATAAGAGTAGAGACAAGTAATACGAATGAGGAGTGTTATTTTCATGTATATAGTATAAAAGAATTAGATGACACATATATTACAGAAAATTATACATTAGATGATTTTAATAAGTTTGCTTATATTTATAGTTATTTGGATGGAAGTATGGAAAGTAAAGAAGGAGGAATTTTTTATCAAGATTCAAACGTTTTTGCTCGTGCATATTATGAACCAGCAACATCAATAGCCAATATATCAATAAATGAAGATACAATATCGACACAAAATACAACAAAAAACGAAATTATTACAATTGAAGCAGATACATCAGCACAAAACACATCAGGTTATAGAGAACGTGGTTGGGTAAATGGAGTATTTTTAGTAAAACTACCAAAAAATATAAATTTAGCAGAAATAAATAATGTAACAATAGATTCTGGAAGTGTATTAATTTCAGCATATGATGTTTATGAAGAAAATGGAAACTATTATATGAAAATATTAACAGAAAATGAGTCAGAAGAAACTTATAAAATAATGGTAGACTGTAATTTAACACCTGATCCTAGAGTTGAAAAGCAAACAGAAACGATTGAGCTATGGGCAATAAATGAAGTGGCGCAAGGTTATTATTATTCTAATTCAGACACTTATGACTTAGATGGTGACTTGAATACAACAGAACAAGTAAATTATAGAACAATTTCATTAACACTAGATCCAGGTGAAAGTTTAACTACAACTCAGATAGCGAAAGATTATGATCAAGAGAATAATACAACAATAGCACCAAGAGTTGCAGAAATAGATAAATCTCAACAAACAGCAACAATATCAATAACATCAAAAAACAATTATAGCAATGATATAACAGACATTAAGATACAAGGAGCAATACCATTTAAGGGAAATGTAGATGTGATTAATGGAAATGATATAGGATCACAATTTACAACACAGATGAAAAATACTGGAATTCAAGCCAAGACAGAAGAAGTAAATGATTATATGACAGTATACTATTCGACAAATGAAAATCCTACAAGTGATATCAATTTAGTATCCAATGATTGGACTTTGGCCAGAAATGTTCGCGATTGGGAGCAGATAAAAACATATTTAATAGTAATTGATAAAAACTATAAATTATTACCAGGAAATACACTAGAATTTGAATATCAAATTTCGTTACCTGAGGAAAAGGAATATAATGAAGTAGCATATTCAACACATGCCGTATATTTTTACATAGATAGTGGCTCGTCCAATTATCATAAATCAACAGAATCTGAAAAACTAGGATTTATGGTAGCAAGACAATATGATTTAAAAATAGTAAAGCATCAACAAGATAAAGAAAAAAAGGTAAGGGGAGTTATATTTACAATTGAAGAGAGCGGAGAAGAAAAGAATACAATAAAAGTAACGGGAATAGATGGAGTTGCAGAATTTAAAGGTTTATACGCAAAAAGAAATTATATTTTGAAAGAAGTAAAAGCAGCAGATGATTATGTATTAAGCACTGAAGAAATACATTTCTATACTTATACTGAAACAAATAGTGACGGATCTGAAGAATTAAAAATAGCATATGTAAATGAAGATGGTTCATACTCAAATTTATCAGATAAGTATGAATTAATTACAGAAGAAGAAATTTTATCACCAGCTCAAGGAAGTAATCAAGACTATGTATTTCAATTAAAGATAGCAAATCAAGTAAAAGCAAAACTAAAAATTAATAAGACAGATGGAAGTACAAATAAACCAATAAAAAATATAAAATTTAAGATTACCGGAAAAGATCAAAAAGGAGAAATTTTAACAACAGATGCACAAGGAAATGCAAATCTTTCAGGTATAAATCTAAATGAAGAATACATATTAGAAGAAATACGAGCAACTGGATATTATTTACCACAAAATACAATTAAATTTACAATTATAAATGATAACGGAGAATTCAAACTTAACTACACAGATAATGAGACAGTAAAAACACAGAAAATAACGATTGAAGATGAAATACCGACAATAAACTTTGATTTACAAAATGAAAAAATACCAACATATGGATTACAATTAACAAAATATGCCAAGGGAGAACAGCAAACAGGCGAAAGTGGTGAAATAAAAGATAAAACATTGTTAGGAGCACAATATAAAATATCAGGGGATAACATAACTGATAGTACTACTATTTACACAACTGACTCAAATGGAATAATTACGATAGATGGACTATATGAATATGTTGATGGAAAAGATATAACAGGAGAATATACACTTACAGAAATATATGCACCAGAAGGATATAGTTTGAATCCAACTTCTCTAAAATTTAGAGCATATAGAGAAGACGGAATATTAAAAGTAGAAATCTTAGAAGGCGAAGATGTTTTAAGAGTTGTAACAAATGATGAAACACAGGAAGAGGTACTAGACTTGAATATTAGAGATAATATGAGTACATATCCTATAGTTGAAATGGGAGTAGAAGATGGACAAATATTTAGTCTATTTAAATATGAACAAGATGGAAGCACAACAGAAAAAATACCAATTGCTGGAACAAAATTTGTGATTACAGATTTAGAAGGAAAGACGGTTACAGGTTCTGATGGTAATGCAATTGGAGAATGGGATGAAACATTGCAAAATTATGTTGTAACAACAGATCAAAATGGTCAAATAACTGCAAGTTTGCCAGAAGGATTATATAAAGCAATTGAAGTATATACACCTGATAAGTATGTACTTGCAGAAAATGAAGAAGATAGGACATATTATTTTGGAATTGACGAAAATAAAGCAGCTAGTTACAAATGGATAAATATTACCAATACAGAAGGATCTGGATGGGAATATATAAATTCTATCGAAACACCTAAAAGCGGAGGAATTATTGGAGTAGGCTCGTTCTCTGAATATTCTGGCACAGTAAACAGCGATGAAGTAGACGGAATAGATTTAAACAAAGATGGCCAAATCGATAAAGTATCAGAAGGTATAAATGATGGTTTGATCGTAGCATATGATTCAAATGGAAATTATACTTGGTCTAAAACTTTTGGAGGAAATAATGATGACGCATTAAATAAAATTATTCAAACAAGAGATGGCGAATATATAGTAGTTGGATATGTAAAAAGTTCAACAGTAAAATTTGATGGTGTAGAAATTCCAGAACTTTCAAGATCTGGTAGAGAAACAAATTTAGCGAATAAAGACGCAGTTTTAATGAAAATTGATGCTAATGGAAATTATAAATGGGGTGTAAGATTTGGAGGGCTTGCAGATGATGAAATAACTACTGTAATACAAACAAGTAGAAACGATTTAGTTATAGCAGGAAAATATTATAGTGATAAATTTAATTTTTACAATGTAGGAAATACAAGTACAGTTGCTGGATCATTTACAAATCCAGGAAAAATGAGTGGATTTGTAGCAACATATTCTGAATCAGGGCAATATAAATGGAGTCAAAGTGTAGGAGGAAGTTATGATGATTCAGTAACAGACATAGCAGAAACAGATGCGGGTATTGTAATATCAGCAAATGGTATGGGAACTGTATATTTAAACACATCTCATTCATCATCAGTAACAGTTGCAAGTACAACTTATACAAGTGGATTGCTGATAGGATATACATTAGATGGAATATATTCTTGGAATTATTTATTACAACCAGAAGAATCATCTGATAAAAATATAGAAATATCATCTATTATAACAAACAGTAATGATCATATAATAGCGGCAGTAGCATATACTTTTGGCTTCTCTGGAACAAGAAACGGAGGAACGCCTACAACAATTATTAGCTCAAAACCTAAAGACTCTGTATATGATGCAACACTACTTGATTTTTCAAATGATGGGACATATAACGGAAGTATGTATACATTAACTGGAGATTCTGAAGATTATATATCAAAGATTAAATTAGCTTCTGATGGCGGAATACTTATTGGAGGTTGGACTTATTCAGATAAAGGAGTCGATGTAGATGAAGATAATAGTACAAATGGATCCTTAGATTTTTCAGGAGTAGAGGGTTTACATACATCAGATGGATTTTTGATAAAATTAAATACATCATATGAAGTTGAAAGATCAAATAAATATTATGGAGATGGATATGATGGAGTTACAGGAGTTGGAGAAACGTCAAATGGAAATTTAGTAGCAGGAGGTTTTTTTAGTTCGACAACATTAAAAGCATTAAGTAATAGAATTAAGCAACAATCTGAAGTAGATGCAATTATTACGACTGATGGAAAAGAAAATTTTGATGGATTTATAGCGGTTGAAGGAGTATCTGCAGCGGAAGTTCCAACATTACAAAATGTAGAAGTAGAAAATAAAGTAAAAACATTTAAAGTAACAACAGAAGTTAAGAAACACTTAGAAGATAGTGTGGAAGTTGCAGGAGGTGATATTGACGGACAAGTTGATGTCACAATAGATGGAATAACATATTCAAAAGACGGAATACGTTATGTAGAAACTGTTAAATATGGAGAAGACTCAGTAAATGAAATAAAAATAACACCAGATTCAGGATATACAGTAGCATCCATAATAATAAATGGTGTAGCATACAAAGATTTTTCATCAGATGAGAATGGAATTGTAACACTACCAATATTTGAAAATGTATTAGAAGATAAACATATAGCAGTAGAATTTAGTAAAAATAAAACAACAATAGAAGTAAATCATTACTTATGGATAGAAGGAATTGGTATTACTACAGAAAAGATAGTAAATAGCGAGACTTATATAGAGGATGTAGGGGAGTCATATACAACATCGCCTAAAACAGATATAGAATATGAATTAATAACAAATGAAGATTATTATGGGGAAGGAAGTGTTCCAGATGGATTAGTTCCAACAGATTACTATATTCCAAATAATAGTACAGGAGTAGTATATAGACCTGGAGAGAAAGAAGTTGTAGATTACTATTATAAAGAAAAAACATATACATTAACAGTACATCATTATCTAGCAGGAACAGAAAATCCAGTACCATTAAAAAGAACAGATGATGGAAGTACAGTACCAGATGAATTTACAGAAGGTTACCAAAAAGGCACTTCATATGAGACAAATCAAGCAAGTGAAGATTTAATTGATTATAATATTTATGAACTTGTAAGTACACCAGAAAATGCTAAAGGTACAATAGAAGAAGATACAGTAGTAACATATTACTATGATATTAAGGAAGCTAATATAACGATTACAAAAGTAGCAGAAGAGGATCATAACGTAACATTAGGAGGAACAGAATTTACATTATACAAAGCTAAAACAGCAGAAAATGATGACTTAATTGATACTGATCAACCAGGTGATAATTGGGAAGTGGTTGGAAATTATACAACACCTGATACAGGATTACTAAGATTACAAGACTTACCAATTACATCAGAATATAGACTTGTAGAAACAAAAGCATCAGATGGAAGAATGCTTGCAGATGGACAATGGAAAATAGAATTTGTTTATGGAGAGTATGACGAAAATGATGAAACAATAAAAGATGTAAACGGAATGAAAGTAAGAATAACAGCAATAGGAAATCCACCAGCTCTTGCAATTGCAGAAGATGGGAGTTTAGAACTTCCAAATAGAGAAATTTATCAAATTCCTACAAGTGGTGGTCTAGGAATAGATACAATTTATCAAGTAGGATTGGCAATAGCATTATTAGGAGCTACAATATTTGTAGGTAGAAAATTCCTTTTAGCAAAAGGCATGAATTTAAGCAGTAAGGGCAAAAGGCATGCAAGAAGATCTAGAAGAAAAGGTAAACATTAATAAAAATAAAAGAAACTATTAGCTAAAAATACAGTTGTAAAAAACACGTTGGATTAAGTTATTAAAATTTTAAAATTATAAATTTATAAAAAATAAAAAAAGAAGGTAGTGTAAATTAATTTATGAAAAAATGGTAGACATAAATTGATTAAGGCTTATCCTCTAACTTGATTATAATATGCTTTATAAAATTTTATAAAGGCTGAAATGAATAGGCTTTGCCTAGCCTTTACAAAATTTTAAAAGCACATAGCTTTTAGTTAAGAGGATACATAATTAATTTAGTCTAAGGGGGAAAAAAGGTTATTTTGACAGAAATGCTTTAATATCAACACTTTAAGCCACTTTTTGTATAAAAACTTTACACAACCAATAAAACGGTGGGGGAAGTTTTGATAGCACTCCACCTCTTTAAATAACTTAGTTATTTCAGATACAATTAATGAATTAGCAGTTCAACATGCATTGACTTATTACAAAAATATTACGATTTTATGATATTTTTTGATTTACGTAAAAATGCTAGAATTAAAATTAAATAGATAAAAATAAGAGGTGAAGTAACAATGGAACATAAAAAAAATCATGTTTGCAAAAATAGAAAATCTAAGATAAGTAGAAAAGTTACTACAAAGCTCCAAATATTAGAATTCAATTTAAGTGTTACAGCATTTATAGGGATCATAATATTTATAATTATAGCAATAGCAACTATAAAAATAATAACAACTAGAATAAATAATAATTTAAACAGTAGCTTAGTAGGTGAAGCTACTGAAGGAGTTACTTGGGTTACAACTACGGAAAGAGGAAGTGATGGTAGATTAATTAAAGTACCAGTACCAGATGGATATACTGCATCAAAAGTGCCTGGAGAGACAAGTGTAAGCGGTGGTTTTGTAATATATGAAGGTGATGTTAATTGGTGGAATATACGAGACTTATATACATATACAGACGTAACAGCATATTCAGAAAGCATAGATGAAAATTCTATAGAAGCAAAAGAAATTAAAAGTAGTGAAGAAGAAAGTGCAGGTGCTGAAAATAATACAGATGCCAGTAATTCGAATGTTGTAGATGAAATAAATACGAATATTAATGTTTCAAATGTTATAAATGAAACAGATAATACTACAACAGAAAATATTATAGAAAATGAAAACAATGTAGTAGAAGAAAATATAGCACAAAATGAAAACACTATATTAGAAACTGAGCAAGAAAATAGTGAAACTGCAGTAAAAGATATAGAGAAGAAAGAAAACACAGAAATAGACAACAAAGAGAATGTAATTGATGAGAAGCTAGAAAAGGAATCAAGTGAAACTGATACCAAAGACAATGAAAATGAAAACATAGCGACAAATGAAGAAATAAGTGAAAAAGAAGATCAAAAAGACGAAGAAAAAAGTGAGCATAAAATCAATCAAGAAGTAGAAAACAAAGAAGAAGTAAAAAAAGATGAAACAAATACTGATAAAGAAGAATCAGAAATATCAACTTTAGCAATAGGAGGAACCCCAACAACGGTATTAGAACTACAAGAAAGTGTAAACCAATATGTATGGGTGCCTGTAAATGATGTATCAAGAATATATGGAGTAGATAGTAATGGAAAGATATGGGGAAAATTGTATACATATGCAAAAACTTCTGGATTACCAGAAGCAAGAGGTGCATATTGGACAATGACAAATGGAGTAATGGATAATCCAGGAGCAAATTATAGAGAACCAGATGTAATTTCTCGAAATGCGAATGATAGAGCAAGATTTGATACTGATTCAGTATTACAAGGGAATTTAGATGAAATAAAGCAGTATCAATTGCTAGCAAAAGAATTAGAAGAAAATTTTTATTTAATAATTAAAAGCATAGAGAAATATGGAGGATTTTATATAGGAAGATATGAAACTGGAAATTTGGGACAAGAAGAAGTAGTTATACAAAAAATGAATACAGATATACACTCACAAACATGGTATACAATGTATGAAAAATCTAAGAGATTAGCAGGAGAAAACGAAAATGTTATGACATCACTTATGTGGGGAACTTTATGGGATGAAACATTACAATGGTTCTTAGAATCAGAAGCACAAATACAAGACGGAGAATATAGAACAAGAACGATAACAGAAGAAGATATAAATGAAAATTCAGACTCATGGGGAAACTATCCATACACAACTTTTAATTACTTAGATACAAGTGGACAAATAGTTAGTAAAACGGGAGGAATAAGAATTCCCACAGGAAGCACAGCATACACTAAAGTAAATAATATATATGATATGGCAGGCAATGTAAGAGATTGCACAGTTGAATCTAATGAATATTCTAACAGAATTTGGAGAGGCGGTAATTTTTGGAGTACAGATGGAAACCTTCCAGCAAGTGGTCGTGATAATTTTAGAGTAACAGATTTTACTGATAGCCGTGGATGCCGATCAATGCTGTACATCCTGTAAAATTTTGTGAATAATTGAAACCAAGTTTTTTTATATAGATTACAAGGGAAAAATATAAAAAGGAGAAAAGAAGAATGGAAGAAAACAAAAACAAAAAGAACAATTTGAGCATAATTTTTTTAATATTGGCATTAATAGTAATTGTAGCTATGGCAGTTTACATTTATATAGAAAAAGGCAATACAAAAGAAGAAATTTCCACATTAGAAACAAATGCATCTAGTATGCAAAGCACAATTGATGAATTGCAAGGCAAGATAGACAGTATATCTAATACAATAGGGGCTGATGAAAAAAGTTCAACAGACGCAACAGAAAGTGAAGCTAAAGAAGTTGAAACAAATAAGGAAAAAGCTAATTTTTCTGTTTTAGAATTATCACCAATTGGGGGAATAGCAGTTCTATACCAAGGTGAAGTATATGTTAATGTTTATGATTCAACTCCAAACATTGATGGAGTATATGGAGATGGAAAATATCAAACTTTAGTAAAAACTAGAAAAGCATATAAGGAATATAATTTTGACTCTTTCACTATCAATAACAACACAACTAAATGGGCAAAATTAAATATTTCAAATGTAAAGGCTATATACAATAATGAATATGGTCAAGATCTATTTACATCTAATCCTAAATATGGAATTATAATGCTAAATGAAGATAATACAGTTTCATATATTTCTATCGAAGACTTGATAGAGGGTAAGACAGATACAGAAAAACTAAATGTTAGTAACATTTCTAATGTAGAAAATGTGGATGACAATGGATATACTACATATTTAGTAGATGCTAATGGTACTAAAAATAATGTTAATAATTATATAAAATAATTTCTCATTGGGGTCGTTTCTTTTTGCAAAAGGAAACGACCCTTTTGCAAAAAGAAACGACCCTAATGAGAAATTTACATAATTCTATTGCCAAAAATAAAAAAATGTGGTAGAATAGTGAGTTAATAGCAAGTAGTAAACGGAAATATATAAAAAGGAGGAATTTATGGTTTTAAAGGAATTTTTCACTAAATTTTATCTAGATAAAGAAAAAGATATTGTAGTCAATTTATTTAAATCAGAGGAAGCTGATGAATTAATTTATGTCTTAAAAACACCAAACCATCATACAGGAAATTTAATAACAAATTTAGCTAAAGTAGCAAAAGTAGAAACACAAAAAGACGAAAACGATATGAAAATTATTACTGGAATTTTGCCTGCTTGTATTAATGATGATGGTGAAGAAGTATATATATTTAGACTTGGTGGAATCAAAATTGCAAATATCTATCCAGATGGAAGAATAGAAAGAAAAGCAAAAATTCCAGCAATCATAAAATTATTAATGGCACAAACAAAAGATTATAGATTGCCAATAGAAAAAACAATAGTAAAATCATATATACTAAAAAAATCAAAATTTAGAACAGATCTTCATACACACTTAAATCAAATTTTACAACCAGACTTATTAATAGCACTAGGAATAAAACATCAAATAGGATATTCATTATACTATATAAAAAAATTAGGGTTAAAAATAACAGATAAACAAGAAAATAAATTAATGAAAAAAAGAGCTGAAATTGCAAAAAAATATGAAAATTCAGATCTTATAGGAAAAAAACTAGATAGAAAAATAAATGACGAAACATTTATAAATCTAGCAGATCTAATTTTGAACAATTTAGAAAATGCAGAAGAGAATATAGTAAAAATAAGAAATAGTTTAGTTTTAATGAAAGATGGGCAAGCAGTTTTTACAAATCTAGAAAAAGTAATATTATATAGATATGCAATAATTAGAGGAAAACAAGTTGAACCAAAAGAACTAATCAAATTAGATTTAGACAAAATAAACAAAATTGAAGACATGGATGTAAGAGAATCATTAAAGAAAATGATAGAAGATGGTAAAAAAGGAAGTATATATGAAAATAATACATTTTATCAAGATAAACTTTTGTGGATAGCAAGAGAATATCAAAAACAAGGGATAAAATATGTAGAAATTGCAAATTCCACATTAACCAAAAAAGGTGAAGCAGGAATAAATAATATAGTAGAAATGCATGAGGTAATGCCTAAAATAGAAAAAGAAACAGGTGTAGCAATACGTTATTTGGCAGCAGCAAGTAGAACATTATTTACAAGAGAGCAATTAGAAGAATGTCCGGCAATAATAAAAGCAATTGCAAGAAGTCCTTATGTAGTAGGAATGGATTTAATTGGGGAAGAAATAAATAATGTAACAGATTTTTCAGACATAATAGAAGAAATTGTAAGATATGCAATCAATGATGATGAAGGATTTACAATAAGATTACACGCAGGAGAAACAGATGCATTTAAAGATAATATAGAAAAAGCTTTAGACTGCATGAAAATAGCCGTTCCAAATGGAAAAAAAGCGCCTCAATTTAGATTAGGTCATGGATTATATGTACCAGATTTAAATTCTAAAGAGGGAAGAAGAATAATTAGCAAAATGAAGGACTTAGATACAGTTTTAGAATTTCAAATATCTTCAAATGTAAGACTAAATAATTTAAGTAATTTAGATAATCATCCAATAAAAAAATATCTTGAGGCAGGAGTAAAATGCGTGCAAGGAACAGATGGGTGTGGATTTTACGGAATAGATACAATAGATGAGCAAATAGCACTAAGAAATTTATTAGATATAAGTGATAAAGATTTTGCAAAAATGAGAGAAGTAGAAGAAGAAATACTGACTAAAAGAGAAGAATATTTTAAAGAAAAATCAAAGAAATTTGAAGAATTTTTAGCAGGAAGAACAATATATGAAGCTTTGCAAGATGAAGAGGAAAAGAATTTATCATTAATCGATTTAGAAGACATAAATGTATCAAACCCTAATATTCTAAATTCATATAAAATATTTAAAGATAAAATAGTTAGCCTTCCAACAGACAAAACACCTATAGTAATAGCAGGAGGCAGTTTTAATTCAAAAGGAAGGATTACATTATTAAATGAAGGAACTAAAAAAGCATTAAAAGAATTTTTAGAAAAAGTAGATAATAAAAACACATATATATTAATAGGTCATAAAATGCAAGGATATGAAAGAGCTGTTTTAGACATATCAAAAGAACTAAATAAAAAGTTTAATGTAACAGCAGTAGTTCCTAAATATGTATCAGAAGATATAAGAGAAAATTTAGACAATAATCAAGATTTAAATGGAATATATGTATCTCCAGATCCTTCTGAACTTGGAATATACAAAAGTTTTAATTATGAAATTTTTGAAAGAAGAAATTCAGTTGTTGTAGCGTTTGACGGAAACTCACCAGTTTCAAATTTAATACAAGAAGCTAAAAATGGAAAAGGAAAAGCAAAAATATATGTGAATTCTGATGTAGAATTATTAAAAGAAAAAGCTAAAACTCTTGATGGATATGTTAGATTATTTAATAGTGATAGCAATTTAGCACAAGAGATTTTAGAAGACAATCCAGAAATTAAAGAAGATTAGATAGCTAAAAAGTATTAAAATAAAAGTATTTTGGGTAATTTGCTCAAAATACTTTTTTCTTTTATTGGAATATTTAAAAATAAAAAAGAATATACATTTATCAAAAAGATGTGAGGTGAATGTATATGGTCATAAGACATGAAAAATTTTCAAATTTAATTTGGAGTGACAAAGATAAGGGATATTTTATTTCTAATGATGAGGAAACAGACAATGAGGTTAACAAAATTTTAAAAGAAAAACAAGGAAATAAAGAAATTGTACAAGAACTAGAAAATATGGGAATGGACAAAAATACAATTGAAATATTTCCAAATACAGAGTATTTAAGTGCACCATTAGAATATTATTTTGATTATACAAGTGCTTGTAATTTAAAATGTGCACATTGCTACAATAGGGACATTCTAAATTCTGATACAATGAGTGAAGAACAAATAGAATATATTATAGATGATATGTATAAAAACGGAGTAATGAGATTACATTTAGCAGGAGGAGAGCCTACATTGTTTCCGAAAAAATTAAGAAAATATATGTCTACTGCAAAAAAATATGGAATTGTTACTTCAATGTCATCTAATGGTACAACTATTAGTGAGGAAATAGGAGATATATTAATTGAAAATGATGTCACATCATTTACTGTAAGCATAGAATCAGCAGAAGAAGAAAAAAATGCAGAAATTAGAGGAAAAGGAGTTTTAGATAGATCTATAGAAGGAATTAAAAAAATTATTAAATATAGAGAAGAACATAATGGTAAATTTAATGTTTCAATAAAAATGTCTTATGATGTTGATACAACAGAAGCTGAATTTGAAAAGATGATAGACTTAGCAAAAAGTTTAAAAGTAGATATTTTAAAATTAATAAATCCTGAAAGATGTACATTCCATGAAAGAGGATATTATTCAAAAGTTGCTGATAAATATTATAAAGTTCAAGAAATAATAAGGAGCTTAAAAGAAAAATATGAAAATGATATAAATATAACAATAGTTAATTCTCCTGTAAATCTATATTGTACAACAGGATTGCCAAATATGAAGGGATGTATAGGAGGACAAGAATTAATTGCAATTAATCCTGATGGTAGTGTTACACCATGTTTAATGAATAAATATGATTTAGGAAATATTTTTGATGATAAAAGTATAAAAAATATATATGGTGGAGACAAAATTAAAAAATATAAAAAATTAATATCAGATTACTCTTGCAATGATTGTCAATATAGTGTACAATGCAGAGGCGGATGTCAAGTAAGAAAAATTGTAGAATATGGTAAAATAATGTCAATAGATCCATTATGTCCATTGAAACATAAAGTAGAAATAAAGGAAGTCATAAAAGAACCGCAAAAATATAAATATTTTAAAAAAGTAAATAATTATCATTCATTATAAAGGAAATTTATATTATGAGTAAAATTATAATAGAAAAAAGAGATAGGGCTATGAATTCAAATGTATTTGTAGTACATACACCCAAGGGCAGATTTGTAGTAAAATTAAAAAAAGGACAAATAAGTGATCAAGATTATGCAGAAAAAGAAACATTAGAAAATTTAAAAATAAAAAATATCCCAAAAATTTTATTAATGAAAAAATATAGTGCAAATACATTTGTAAAAGTCATAAAATATATTAATGGAAAACATATATATGGAGTACTATCAGAAAAAGAATACCAGGCTTTATTAGATAGTGAAGAAAAATTAGAGCATGAATTAGAAAAAATAAAAGGCCCTAAATTTATAGTTAATAATTTAAAAAATAGGCTTGAATGGATAAATAAAAGTTCAGAAAATAGTTATATAACAGGATTATCAAGAGAATTATTAGAAGATAAAATTGCATTTACAATGGAAAATTACGTATTATCACATGATGATTTAAATAGGGACAACATACTTTTTGAAAAAGATGAAAAAGGACAAATTGCAGCGAATATACTTGATTTTGAATCTTTAGAATATGCACCAAAAGACTATCAATTTGCAAGTATGCTCGCAAGCAGTTTACTACTAGAAGGAGAAAATATCAATCAAATAAGACAAACAATATGGCTAAGAGGCAAAAATTTAGAAAGAATTTTATATTTAATGCAAATACGAACATTAGATGGTTTACATTTTTTTATAGAAAAAAATAGACAATCTGTTTCAAATAGTAATCAAATAGTTACAGATTTTATAAAAAGGTATTTTATAGCAAATGAGAAAATTAAAATGGAGAGAGATAAAATAAGAGAAAGGGAAGGTAATAATGAGGAGATTTTTTATAGATAAAATTGAAAATATGAGAGATATTGGAGGATATACAATTAATAACCAAAAGAGGGTAGAAGAAGGAAAAATAATTAGGAGTAATGTAGCTACAACTTTAGAAGAAAGTGAATTAGAACAATTAAAGAATTTAGGTTTTACAACTATAATTGATTTAAGAAGTGATAAAGAGATAGAAAAGAAAAATGGAGTATTTTTTAACAATCCGGAGTTTGAATATCATCATATAGGAATAAAAGGTGACGGAAAGATTCCAGAAAGCAAAGAAAAAGTTTTAGACTCTTATATTGAAATGATAAGTGGTAAAGAACAAATAAAAAAAGTATTTAAGACTATAGCTAATTCAAAAGGTGGTGTAATTTATTATTGCAATGCTGGAAAAGATAGGACAGGAGTTATTACAGCTTTAATATTAAAATTACTTGGAGTACCTGATAATGATGTAGCAGTTGATTATACTGCATCTGGTATTTTTTTAGAAAATACATTAAAAGAATTTGCAAAAGAAAATCCAGATAAAAAGGATTTATTAAAAATAGTAACACCAACAAGTGATACAATTTTTAATTTAATGAAATATATAAATAAAAATTATACATCAGTTGATGGATATTTAAAAAGTTGTAATTTAGAAAATACAGTTTTAAATCAAATAAAAGAGAAGTATAGTGAAGATAATATATAAAAAACCAAATAAATTGTTGGAAAATATTGATTTTTAAGCCATTTTGTAGTATACTATACACATAGTTTTAAAAGGGAAAGGAATGATAATAAAAATGGAAAAATTAGCCATACTAGATTGTGGAGGACAATACACAAAAGTAATAGATAGAAGAGTAAGAGAACTTGGTGTAAAGTCTGATATATTCCCAATAAATATTAAAGCAGAAGAATTAAAAGAATATCAATCAATAATTTTATCAGGAGGACCAAATAGTGTTAGCTCAGACCAAAGATTAAAATTTGATGAAAAAATATTTGAATTAGGAGTTCCAGTACTAGGAATATGTTATGGAATGCAACTAATGTCAGATCATTTTGGAGGAACAGTAGCTGGTAATGTGGTAAAAGAATATGGACAAAATGAAATTTGGATAGATACTTCATCTCCAATATTTGATGGATTAGAGGAAAATCAAAAAGTTCTAATGAGCCATGGCGATACTGTAAAAATAGCTCCAGAAGGTTTTAAAGTAATTGCAAAGTCAGGACAAGCAATAGCTGCAATAGGAAATGATGAGAAAAAAATGTATGGCTTACAATTCCATCCAGAAGTAGACTTAACAGAAAATGGAATGAAAATTTTAGAAAACTTTATTAGAAAAGTTGCAAAATATCAAGACTTTTATGCATTAGATGACAGAATAGAAACATCTATAAAAATGATAAAAGAAAAAGTAGGAGATAATAAAGTAGTAGTCTTAGTAAGTGGAGGAGTAGACTCAGCAGTTACAGCAGCTTTGCTTATAAAAGCACTTCCAGCAGAAAATGTATATGCAATACATATAGATTCAGGATTTATGAGAAAAAATGAAAGTGATGTTATTTGCGAAAATCTAAAAAAATTAGGATTGAAAAATTTAATAAGAGAAAATGCAAAAGATTACTTCTTTAATACAGTTGTAGAAGTAGAAGGAAAAAAGATCGGTCCATTAGTTGATACAATAGATCCAGAAGCAAAAAGACAAATAATAGGAGAAATATTTATAAGAATAGCAAATAATGTAATAGAACGATTAGGCTTAGATCCAGAAACTACTTTTATTGCTCAAGGTACTTTAAGACCAGACTTAATAGAAAGTGGAAATCCAGATATAAGTGGATATGCACATAAAATAAAAACACATCATAATGATGTTGCAATAGTAAGAGAAGCTCGTAAAAAAGGGTTAATAGTAGAGACAAATAGTGATTGGCATAAAGATGAAGTTAGAAAAGTTGCCAGAAAATTAGGTTTAGAAGAAAGTATTGCATCAAGACAACCATTCCCAGGTCCAGGTTTAGCTATAAGATTAATATGTCATGACAAATCTGAAGAAGCGGAAATCACATCAGATGAAGTTCAAAAAATAAATTCAATAATTGAAGGAACATCAGAAAAGGCACAAATTTTACCAATAAAATCAGTTGGTGTTCAAGGAGATTGTAGAAGTTATAGAAATTTAGGTGTATTATATGGAAATGGAGTAGACTTTTCTTGGAATGAAGTTACAACTTTAGCAAAACAAATAACAGATTCAATAAATACAATAAATAGAGTAGCATATATACTAAATAAAAAAGAAATAGATCAAAAAATTAATTGTTTTGATATGAAAATAAATGACGAATGTGTAGATTTACTTCGCGAATTAGACAAAATAGTCACAAGTAACTTAGAAACAAGTAAAGTAAGCCAAACTTTTGCAGTATTAGTTCCAATTGGAATAACAAAAAAATATTCTGTAGCAATTAGAACTTTTGTTACAAATGACTTTATGACAGGAAGACCAGGAGAAATCGGTAAAGAAGTTGAAAAGAAAGATATTCAAAACATTGTTAAAGAAATAGAAGAAAAATTTTCTGATAAAATAGAGTTTATTATGTATGATGTAACTAGTAAACCACCAGCAACATGTGAATGGCAATAAAATTTACATAAAACATTGAAAAATTATAGAATTTGCGGTATAATAATAGTATACTGTTTTTAAGAATTAGACACATTTTTATAAGTGTCTAATTTTTTTGAGTAACTTGTTAATCAAATTTATAAACAATTTAAGGAGGATTTTACTATGAAGAAATTTGATTACATCATCATTGGAGCAGGCCCGGCAGGAACATTTTGTGCTTATAAGATTATCTCTGATAATCCGAACGCACGGGTATTAATCCTGGACTCGGGAAGTCCAGTTGAGAAAAGAACTTGCCCGGCAGAAATAGCTGGACAGTGTATCCACTGCAAAGTGTGTGATATTACACATGGATTTGCAGGGGCTGGAGCTTTTTCGGATTGCAAACTTAGTTTATACAATCCGGAAGACACAACTTTTGTAGGGGGAGAGTTGGAAGACTATCGCTCTACAGAAAAAATAAAAAACCTCATTGATGAGGTAGTCTCTGTATATAGAAAATATGGGGCACCTAAAAATGAGGAGGGTGGAAAAGACCACCCAGTTGCCAAAAAGTATGCTGAGCCTGCAAAAAATGCAGGATTAGCATTAGTCACAGTCCCTTTTATTCATACAGGAACAACTTTAGGAAGAGACTTGTTCTATAAAATAGAGCAAGAGCTCTTAGAAAAAGGAGTAAGTATCGAATTTTATGCGAATGTAAAAGATATTTTACTCCAGGATGGAAAAGCATCTGGAGTAGAATACTTAAAACATAAACATAAATACAAAGTATTTGCTCCAAAGGTTATCCTTGCTACAGGAAGAGCTGGAATCTCCTGGAACAAGGAAATTTGCCAGAAATTGGTAGTAAAATCCCATGTTGGCAAAATCAAAATGGGCGTCCGGTATGAGGTGCCAGATGCCGTCATGGGTGACATCAACCAGTTGTATGAGCCAAAATTTAAAGCTCGTGCAACTAAAGAAACTGATGCTGCCCTGACCTTTTGCCACAACCCATATTGTGGCAGCGTAGTCTCTGAATCATATGATGGAGAGATTACGTTGGTCAATGGCCATGCTGATACAGAGCCAACAGGAAGAACCAATTTGGCTCTGCTCTTCAAAATGGATTTGGGGGAGAACTCCATTGAAGTGGCGAAGAACATGGCTAAAACCATTAACTTGGCAGCAAATGGCCAGGTTATGGTTCAGAGGTATGGAGATTTTGTAAGAAATCTCCGCACTGAGCCAGAACATTTAGCTCGGAACAGTGTACAGCCAACACTTAAGGCTGCATACCCGAGCAATCTGCAGTGGGGCATGACTCCACGTCTGGTTAACAATATTATCACTTTTGTTAACCAGATTGACAAGGTTCTGCCTGGGTTCGCTGGTCCAGATAACTTATTATATGGGTTGGAGATGAAATTTTCCAACTTTATAATAGAACTGGATCAGAACCTGATGACGTCTCTTCCGGGGCTTTATGCAATCGGAGACGGCGCAGGTCTGACAAATGGATTAATCCAGGCATCAGCTTCTGGCTGGTTGCTTGGAGAGATTCTGGCAAAATAAGTTACTCTTTGGGGGAAGGAGAAATTCCTTCCCCTGTTCTATTTTTGCAAAAATGTGATAAAATGCAATAAAGAACTTGAAAAAGTGTGATAAAAAATGAAAAAATATTTGCAAAAATGTGATAAAAGTGGTATGATTAATATAAAATTAGTATATATTAATTATAGGAGATGGTTAATTTGAAAAGATTTATATTAGATGAGCTAATAAAATGGAAACAAAGCAAATATAGAAAACCACTAATTTTAAAAGGAGCAAGACAAATTGGAAAAACTTATATATTAAAACAATTTGGAGAAGAAAATTATGAAGGAGTTGCATATTTCAATTTCGATCATGATGAAGACTTGTATAATTTATTTAGCAATACTAAAAATCCAAAACGACTATTAGAGCAACTATCATTTATTTATGGAAAAGCAATAATACCAGGGAAAACATTAATAATTTTTGATGAAATTCAAGAATGTCCAGATGCATTAAATAGTTTAAAATATTTTCAAGAAGAGGCAAATGAATATCATATAGCTTGTGCGGGAAGTTTGTTAGGAATTAGATTATCACACACATCATTTCCAGTAGGAAAAGTAGAATTTTTAAATATGTATCCAATGTCATTTAGTGAATTTTTGATAGCAGATAATTGCGAAAATTTAGTAGAATATATGAAATCTATAAAAGAAATCGAAACGATTCCAGATATATTTTTTAATCAATTAGAAGAAAAATTAAAAGCATATTTTATAATTGGCGGTATGCCAGAGGCAGTTAATATTTGGGTAAATGAAAAAAATATGGAATTGGTAAATAATGTGCAAGAAAATATATTAAAAGCATATGAAAGTGATTTTTCAAAACATACACAAAATAGTGAGGCAAATAAAATCTCCTTAATATGGAATAGTATACCATCACAATTAGCAAAAGAAAACAAAAAGTTTTTGTATCAAACAATTAAAGAAGGTGCACGAGCACGAGAATATGAAAATGCTTTAAATTGGCTAAATGATGCAAATTTAATATATAAAATATATAATGTAACAAAAACAAATTTTCCGCTAAAGGCATATAATGATTTAAGTTCATTTAAAATTTATATGAATGATGTGGGTTTACTTAAAAGAATGGCAAATCTAGATAGTAGAATTGTTATAGAAGGAAATAAATTATTTGAAGAATTTAAAGGAGCATTTACTGAAAATTATGTACTAAATATGTTATGCAATATATTTGATTCAGTACCAAATTATTTTACATTTGATAGACATGAAATTGATTTTGTAATTCAATATAAGAATAAGACAATACCTATTGAGGTAAAAGCAAACAAATTAGTAAATAACATTAGTTTAACCAGATATAACGAAAAGTATGATAATGATATATCTATAAGATTTTCAATGAACAATCTAAAAAAAGATGGAAAAGTTATTAATATACCATTATTTTTAATAGAATATATGGAAAAATTTATATAACTGATTATATGTACAATTTTGTTACAATTTAAAGTTAGGAAATTAAAAAATCCAGAATGAAGACCTAACTATATTACAGAAATGTTACAATTTTATTACAAATATTACAAATTCAGCAAATCTATTGAAAAACGAAAGTAGGTAATGTATAATAAGATTGTATAAATGAAATATGATTGTATCATATAAAGCGAATTGTAAAAACTGGAAAAAAAGAATTTGTAATAAAAATATTTTTGTAATATAGGAGGGGACCATGCAAAAGAATAATAAAAAACTAAACCGTAAAAACGTTGATACTCTAAGAGAGAGAGAGAGAGAGAGTCGTAATTTAAAAAGAGAAAGTAGTAGAAAATTAAAAGTCTTAAACCTAAATTTAAGTGCGACAATGGTAGTAGCAGGAGTAATTATATTTATAATACTAGCCATAATAGCAGTAAGAATGATAGTAACAGCAATAAATTCAAATAGCCAAAAAGCATTGGCGGAAGAAGAAACACAAGGCTATACAATGGTAGATAGTACAGAGCTAGGAGAAGATGGAAAGCCATTGCAAGTACCAGTGCCAGATGGATTTACAGCATCACAAGTACCAGGAGAGACAACAGTAAATGGAGGGTTTGTAATATATGAAGGAGAAGTGGATTGGAGTAAAATCGAAGATTTAAG